>JAPLLF010000722.1 GCA_026387715.1 Pseudomonadota bacterium | reverse complement strand
CGGCCAGCTCGCCGCCGTCGAGTCCCGCGCGAGCGGCCGCGGCGCGTGCCAGGGGCGCGCGGCTCGGGTCGAGCCGGACCAGCTCGAGGGTGATCTGGTACGCGAGCGCGGGCGCGCTGGCCGCCTCGGGCAACGCGCGATCGAGGTGGCGGCGGGCCGCGGTCCTGTCGCCGAGCCGGGCGTCGACCTGCGCGGCGAGCAAGTCCATCGCCGCGAGCAGCGTGGGTGGCGCTGGGAAGCGCGACGTGCGGATGGCGATGCCGTCGAGCCGCGACTGGGCCTCGCGATAGCGACCGAGCACGAACGCGGCCCACGCGAGGTCGACCTCGTGTTGCTCGGCCGTCGCCTTCGCGTCCCACGCCGAGGCGTCGTCGCAGGTCGGCGCCACCGGTAGCTGCAGCGCAGCCGACGCGAGCGCCGCGCGCGACGCCGCGTCGAGCGACCGCGTCGCGCTCACCAGCGCATCGAACCTGCTGACCGCGCGGTCGACGCACCGCGAGCGTGTCGGGGACGCGCAGGCGCTGCCATAGGCCGTCGCGATCCGCGCGAGCGTCGCGGACGTCGTCGCGGCCCACGACACGTCCCCGAGCTGAACCCGCGTCGCCTCGAGCGAGACCGGCGCGCAGGGTGTGATCGCGGGGGCCGACGTGGGCGGCGCACCACAGCTCGCGACGAGCGTCGCGACCGCTACTCCCAGGACCGCTCGTGGCCACGGCACCGGCGTCATTCTAGTCGATTCCCAGGTCCCCCCCATGGGGCTGAACGCCTCACGCCGTGTGCGCCCCTCGCACGCCGGCGCTCAAAAATGGCGCGCGGCGGAAATTCCCGGAGAATTCGCCTGGTATTGCTTCGCCATGAAAGCGATCGCGATCGACAAGTTGTCCAAGAGCTACGAGAGGATCCGTGCGCTCGCGAAGGTTCGATTCGAGGTGGAGCCGGGGGAGGTGATCGGGCTCCTCGGGCCCAACGGTGCGGGCAAGACGACCCTGATGAAGATCCTGACCGGCTACATCGAGCCGGACGAGGGCGAGGTCCGCGTGCACGGCATCGACGTGCTCGCCGATCCGATCGCCGCGCAGCGCCGCATCGGCTACCTCCCCGAGAGCGCGCCGCTGTATCCCGAGATGCTCGTGCAGGAGTACCTCGACATGATGGCCGCGATGCGGGGCGTGCCCGAGAGCAAGCGGCGCGATCAGGTGATCGCCGCGATCAAGAAGACCGGCCTGGTCGATCGCTGCGTGCAGCCGATCGGCACCCTGTCGAAGGGCTATCGCCAGCGCGTCGGCATCGCCCAGGCGATCATCCACGAGCCCGACGTGTTGATCCTGGACGAGCCGACGACGGGCCTCGATCCGGCGCAGATCGTCGAGATCCGCGATCTCGTCAAGGAGCTCGCGAAGAAGTCCACGGTGCTGCTGTCCACGCACATCCTGTCGGAGGTCGAGGCGACGTGTGATCGCGTGCTCGTGATCATGGGCGGGCAGCTGCGCGCGGACGCCAAGCTCGCCGACCTGCGCGAGAGCAACGTGGCGGTCATCGCGATCGAGGCGGGGGCGAGCGATGTCGCCGAGACCCTGGGCAAGGTCGACGGCGTCACCGCGGTCGAGTCGATCGGCAAGACCGACGGGCTCGAGAAGTGGCGGATCCGAGCCCAAGACCCTCGAGCGCGTCTTCAAGGACCTGGCCCAGCTGGAGGTGGCGTCGTGATCTGGACCGTCGCGAAGAAGGAACTGCGCGGCTACTTCAACTCGGCGATCGCGGTGATCTTCCTCGCCGCGTTCCTCGCCGTCACGCTCTACACGTTCTTCGGGCGCGAGAAGTTCTTCGCCCGGGGCCTCGCGGATCTGCGGCCGCTGTTCGAGTGGATGCCGAAGCTGCTGATCATCCTCGTCAGCGCGCTCGCCATGCAGCTGTGGTCCAACGAACGTCGCGGCGGCACCCTCGAGGTGTTGCTCACGCTGCCGATCCCGCGCTGGAAGCTCGTGCTGGGCAAGTTCGTCGCCGGCATGTTGCTGATCGCGCTCGCGCTCGCGCTCACGCTCGAGCTGCCGCTCACGATCGCCAAGCTCGGCCACCTCGACAAGGGGCCCGTGATCGGTGGCTACCTCGCCGCGCTCCTGCTGTCGGCCGCGTACCTGTCGATCGGGATGTGCGTCTCGGCCGCGACCGACAACCAGATCGTCGCGTTCGTGCTCACCGCCGCGCTGTGCGGCGTCGCCTACGCGATCGGCGATCTCGACGGCGGCCTCGGGCGCGCGCTCGGGACCGGGGCGCGGTTCGAGAGCGTCGCCCGTGGCGTCCTCGACCTGCGCGACCTCGCCTACTACGGCGCGATCGTCGCGATCGGGATCTCGGTGAACGTGTTGCTCCTGCAACGCGTCGGCTGGAGCCGGGGCCCGCGCACGCGGGCGCGCCGGATCGGCGCGGGGCTCGCGGTCGGGCTCGTCACCGCGAACGCGATCGCGCTGGTCGTGTGGCTGTCGCCCGTACGGCGCGCGCGCATCGATCTCACGACCGATGGGACGTACAGCCTGTCGCCGTCGACCGAGAAGATCATCGCCGGCCTCGACGAGCGCCTGCTGATCCGCGCGTACTTCTCCGAGCGCACGCACCCCAAGCTCGCGCCGCTCGTGCCCCAGATCCGCGATCTGCTCGACGAGTATCGCGTCGTCGGTGGCGACAAGGTGCGCGTCGAGTTCGTCGACCCGACCGACTCCGACGACGCCAAGCGCGAGGCCAAGGAGCGCTTCGCGATCGATCCGACGCCGCTGCGGTTCGCGACGCAGACCGAGAAGTCGGTCGTCAACGCGTACTTCGCGGTCGCGATCGAGTACGGCAACCAGCACGCCGTCCTGGGGATCGACAAGCTCATCAAGGTGCACGCCCTCGACGTCGGCGACGTCGACATCACGCTCGGCAACCTCGAGTACGAGCTGACCAAGACGATCAAGAAGACCGTCGCCGAGTTCTCGAGCATCGACACGCTGTTCGCGTCGTCCCCCGACAAGGTCAAGCTCACCGTCTACCTGACCCCCAAGACGCTCCCGGACAACTGGAAGGAGGCGCCGGCGAAGCTCGAGAAGCTCGTCGCGACGCTGACCAAGCGCGCGAACGGCAAGCTCGAGTACAAGCAGGTCGAGCCCAAGGACGAGGCCGAGATGAAGGACCTCTACCAGCGGTACGGGCTGCGGCCGTACTCGGACATCCTCGCGAACCAGGTCTACTACTTCCACCTCCTGTTGCAGGTCGGCGACCGCGCCGTGCGGGTGACGCCGCCGCAGCAGCTCGGCGACGCCGACCTCGAGAACTCGGTGATCGAGGGCCTCAAGCGCGCGGCGCCGGGCTTCACGCGGGTCGTCGGCCTGTGGTCGCCGCCGGCACCTCCCGGCGGGATGCCGCCGATGGAGGGCATGCCGCCGCAGCAACAGCCGCCGCCGCAGGCGTTCACCGCGCTCAAGCAGGAGCTGTCCGGCAACTACGAGGTGCGCGACGTGACCCTCGGGTCGCCGATCCCCGACGAGATCGAGACGCTGATCCTCGGCGGGCCGTCGGGGCTCGACGCGAAGGCGGCCGAGGTGGTCGATCAGTTCGTGATGCGCGGCGGTGCGCTCGTCGTGCTCGCGGGGCGCTATCGCCTCGCGCCCGCGCGCGGGATCGCGATCGAGAAGGTCACGACCGGGCTCGAGCCGCTGTTCGATAAATGGGGCATCAAGCTCGGGGACGACATGGTGCTCGACGAGAAGAGCGACACCTTCCCGATTCCCGAGAACCGCGATGTCGGCAACGGGATGGTCGTGCGCGAGCTGCACCAGGTGCCCTATCCGTTCTTCGTCAAGCTCGACGGCGATCAGCTCGCCTCCGGGAACCTCGTGACCGGCGGCCTCGCGGGCGCGGTGATCCACTGGGGGGCGCCGGTGAAGGCCGACGCGAAGGTGGGCGACGACACGCACGTCGTGGAGAACTTGCTGGTGTCGAGCGAGGCCGCGTGGCTGTCGTCCTCGACCGACGTCGAGCCGAAGCCGAAGGCCGAGAAGCTCGGGTTCGCGCGGCCGACGAACCTGACGGCCGACAAGAGCGGCAAGCAGGTGCTCGCGGTCGCGATCACCGGCGGCTTCACGAGCGGCACGCCGAAGCCCACGAAGCCCGCGACCGGGTCTCCGCCCGCGCCCGCCGGGGCGCGGCTGATCGAGCACTCGCCGCCGAATACCCGCATCGTCGTGTTCGGCAGCTCGGCCTTCGTCTCGGACGATCTGCTCGGGCTCGCGCAGCAGCTCGACTCCGACTTCGCCACCTCGAACGTGCAGCTCGTGCACAACGCCGTCGACTGGTCGATCGCCGATACGGACCTGCTCGCGATCCGCGCGCACAACAGCGCGGCGCGCGCGTTGACCGTCGACGTCGACGACCGGACGATGTGGCGCAACATCAACATCGCGATCGCGTTCGCCGGGCTCGCGTTCGTCGTCGTGTTCGTGCGGCTACGTCGGCGTGGCATCAAGCCATACGTCGTCGCCGACAAGAAGGGAGCGGCGTGATGCTGACCAGGTTCCACAAGCTGTTGATCGGGTTGCTCGTCGTGCAGGTGCTGCTCGTCGTGCTCGTCATGACGCGCGGGGATGATGCGATCGTCGTGAAGGAGGCGCCGCTGCTCGCGGGCTTCGACGTCGCGAAGGTCACGCGCGTCCAGGTGTTCGGCAACGAGGCGAAGGCCCCCGACGGGGCGGCCAAGGCCCCGATCGATCTCGTCAAGCGCGGCCCGAGCTGGGTGCTGGCGTCGAGCTTCGACTATCCCGTCCCCACGGCGAAGGTCACCGACCTGCTCTCGCCGATCGGCCAGATGGCGGCGGCCGAGCCGATCGCCACGCAGCAGGCACGGCACAAGCAACTCAAGGTCGACGACGGCGACTTCGAGCGCAAGGTCGTGATCTCGATCGACGGCGGCAAGGACACGACCCTGTACATCGGCGCCAGCGCCGGAGCGCGTCGGACCGCGGTGCGGCTCGGCGGCAACGAGCGCGTGTATGGGGTCACGGGGGTGACGGTGGCTGCCGCGGCGATCGAGCCGCGT
The DNA here is from genome assembly GCA_026387715.1 of Pseudomonadota bacterium. GTDB lineage: Bacteria > Myxococcota_A > Polyangia > Haliangiales > Haliangiaceae > JABFXX01. Next base: position 15,505 of record JAPLLF010000722.1, on the reverse strand, counting down.
CAGTGGGTCGATCCCACGTACGCCACGGTCCCGGTCGCCGAGGTCACGAAGGTCACGATCGCGCGTCCCGCCGGGGTGGCCGGTGGCGTCGTCGAGCTGTTCCAGGGCGCGCCGCCAGCGGCGGCCGGCAGCGGCAGCGGCAGCGGCAGTGGCAGTGGCAGCGCGGCCGCGTCGAGCGAGGTGACGTTCACCGCGACGATCGATGGCGCGCCGCCCACCCTGGCGACGGGGGAGACCCTCGATGCCGCCGCGATCCAGCGCGTCATCTCCGACCTCGCGACGATCGAGGGCGGGGCACCGGCGGATCCCAAGAAGGACGCGACCTCACCCGCGGCGACCATCACGATCGAGCGCAAGCCGACCGGCGGGACGACCCCGCCGCCGACCGTGCTCGACGTGGTCGTCGACGGGGCCAGCTACTGGGTGCATGTCCGGGGATCGGACAAGGCGATCACGATCGAGAAGGCGCGCCTGCAGGATGCGATCGGCCTGACGCGCGACAAGCTGGTCAAGAAGCCCACGCCGGCGGCCCAGGGGTCAGGTGCGCCGTCGTCGCTGCCGCCGGGGCTCGATCCGGCCGAGCTCTCCAGGGAGCTCTCCAGGAGCCTCCCGCCGATGCCGCCTGGGCAATGACCGTTCACTTGTGGGTGAACATCAGGTGGGACGTGCGCTTGCGATCGTAGTAGCCGAAGCGAAAGGGTAGGGAGCCTTTCGTGTTGGCCTTCCAGTACGCCACGAGCTCGTGCTCGGTCGCGTCATCGGCCCACGCGAAGAACGCACCGGCATAGGTCCCCCACACGTCCTGCGTGAAGCCCGCGGGCTTCGCGAAGCGCGGGGGGATGCCCGTGTCGTCGGACACCATCGCGACCATGCGCGCCAGCAGGATGCCGCGCAGCTTGCTGAACTCGGGCTTCCAGAGCAGATAACTCGCGGCCTTGGTCATCGCCACCACGTCCCGCTTCGCGTCGAGGAAGTCGAACGTCGCCTGATCGCCGTGGTCCGAGAGATCCGCGGCGATGTGTCGAAACGTCTTCGCCGGCGCGGTGGCGTCATCCTTGCGTCGAAACGTGATCTCGACGTCGTTGAACAGGCCGACCTGCAGGGCCTGATCGGCCTTGTGTCCGGTCCGGCGCGACGGTCGTCCATCCCACGCGGCGAGCTCGACGTCGTCGACGTAGGTGATCGCGCCACCCGGGCCGAGCCGAAAGTACCGGACCACGAGCGGCTCGTAGCCGTTCGCGGCGAGGGCGACCATCGCGACCGCCAGGATGCCCGGCAACCCCGCGCCGGTCTCGCTCGAATCGATCGAGAGCTGCGAGGTCGTGTTCCACGCCCACCCGAGGTTGGCGGCGAGCATCGTGCGCAGCTTCGACAGCGCCGGGGCGAGCACCTTCACCGACGTCATCCTGGCGATCGGCCGCGGATCGCCCATCCCCTCGAGCGAGAGGGTCGTGTAGTCGGTCGCGTCGGGGTAGACGACGAGCGCGCTCGCCAGATCGCCGCCGCCGAAAGGATAGACGACGGCGTTCGTGCGCTTCCCGAGCAACGTCGCGAAGAACGGCGCGGCCTTCGCGCGCCACTTCGCCTGCCACGGCGCGGTGATCTTCGCGAGCGCGCCGCAGTGCGCCGCGATCGTCTTGCCGTCGTGCGTGGGGGGCGGTGCCTCGCCACACGCGACCACGGCATACACGGCGCGCGCCTCGGCGGTGAAGTCACGTGGCGCGGCGTCGGCGACGCTCGCGAACAACAGCCACACGAGGACGATGCGCATCTGCACAGCGTGAGATGAGACGCGCACTTCGTCGAGCCTATTCCTGCTAGCCTGCGCGGCATGCGAGGACGCCTGGCTGCGCTTCTATTGGTCGTCGCGTGCACCGGCAAGGCGGTGCCCCTGGTGACGACGACGCCCGCCCCGAGCTCGCCCGACGCTGGCAGCGCCACGTCAGACGCGTCGATGTCGTCGCCAGCGCCGCCTCCAGCCGGGGTGAAGGTCTCCCTCGCGGACGTCGGCCTCGAGGCCTCGTCCATCGATCGTTCCGCGGACGCCTGCGTGGACTTCTACCAGCTCGCGTGTGGCGGCTGGCTGGCGAGCAATTCGATCCCCGCGGATCAGGCTCGCTGGGATCGCTTCTCGGAGATCGAGGAGAAGACCAAGGTCGACCTCCGGACGATCCTGGAGGACGCGGCCAGGAGCCAGGAGCCGAGCACGAAGAAGATCGGCGACGCGTTCGCCGCGTGCATGGACGAGGGCGCGATCGAGGCCAACGCGATGAAGGCGATGAAGGCCGTGCTGGACACGACGCGCGGGGTCAAGGACGCCAGGACCTGGACGACGGCGCTCGTCGAGTTGCACAAGCTCGGCGTGTTCGTCGTGTTCGACGTCAGCGCCGCCGCCGATCTCAAGGACTCCACGACCAACGTGACCTATCTCGATGCCGGCGGGCTCGGGCTCCCGGATCGCGACTACTACGTGTTGCCGGAGTTCGCCGACAAGCTCGCGGCGTACCGCGCCCACGTCGGCAAGATGCTGCTCCTCGCGGGGGCCGACAAGCTGAAGGCCGACGACGTGGTGGCGATCGAGGTCGCGCTCGCCGGGGTGACGAAGACGGGCGTCGAGCGACGGGACGTCAACGCCGCGTACAACCCGACGGAGCTCAAGGCGCTCGGCAAGCAAGCGAGGTCGATCGACTGGACCGCGTACTGGAAAGCGGTCGGCTATGCGCCGAGCAAGAAGCTCGTCGTGGGGACGCCGCGCTTCTTCGGTGCGCTCGATGGCTGGCGCGCGAAGTTCACGCCCGCGCAATGGTCGGCGTACTTCACGGCCCATGCGCTCGACGCCTTCGCGTCGGCCCTCCCCAAGGCGTTCGACGAGGAGGCGTTCGCGCTCGCGAAGGTGCTCACCGGGGTCGAGCAGCAGCAGGAGCGGGGGAAGCGCTGCGTCGACGCGACGACCGGGATGCTCGGGGAGCTCGTCGGCAAGCGCTACGCGGACCAGCACTTTCCGCCGGCCGCGAGGCAGGCCGCCGAGCAGCTCGTCGATACGATCATCGCCGTGACCGGCGAGCAGCTCGACCAGCTCGCGTGGATGACGCCCGAGACGCGCACGCACGCGCACGCCAAGCTCGCCAAGCTCGTGCGCATGGTCGGCTTTCCCGACGCGTGGAAGACCTACGACTTCGACATCAAGCGGGATGACTTCACCGGCAACGCGCTGCGCGCCGGCGCGTTCGAGACCAGGCGGCGACTCGCGCGTTCGGGCAAGCCCGTCGATCGCGGCGAGTGGCAGATGAACTCGTTCACCGTGAACGCGTATTACGAGCCCACGGCGAACAACACCGCGCTGCCGGCCGGGATCCTGCTGCCGCCGTTCTTCGGGCCGGACCGGCAGATCGCCGCGAACCTCGGTGGGATCGGCATGGTCATCGGTCACGAGCTGACCCACGGCTTCGACGATCAGGGGGCGCTGTTCGACGGCGACGGCAACCTCGTCAACTGGTGGTCGACCGCGGACAAGGCGGCGTTCGAGGCCAAGGCGGCCTGCGTCGCGGATCAGTACGCGACGTTCGAAGCCGCGCCGAAGCAGTACGTCAACGGCAAGCTCACGCTCGGTGAGAACATCGCGGATCTCGGCGGCGTGAAGATGGCCTGGAACGCCTATCGCACGCTGCGCAAGGCCGCCGATCAGCGCTACGTGGCGGATGGCTACACCGAGGATCAGCAGTTCTTCCTCGCGGTGGGGCAGGCCTGGTGCAGCAAGGCCCGCCCCGCCGAGACGCAGCGCCGACTCACGGTCGACGTCCACGCGCCGGCGAAGTTCCGGATCTACGGCGCCCTGCGGAACATGCCGGAGTTCGCGACGGCCTTCGGCTGTGCCGCGGGCACCCCCATGCGCCCCGCGCGCTCCTGCGCGGTCTGGTGACACACCGCGCGTGCGGTGGCAGCGGGAGCTACGGCGCCGGCCGCAGCGACGTCGAGATCATCTGCCACTGATCGTCGCCGGCCAAGCTCCACGTCGACGTCACGCTCGGGCCCTCGGAGAGGATCGCGCTGCCGGCCGTGTTGTCGAGCGTCGAGTTCGGGCTCGCGTTGTCGAGGAAACAAAGCGTCGCGCCGTCGGCCACGCCCGAGATCCCGGTGCCGTGCCCCACCGTGTTCACGACGAGATCGCCCGCGGCGCTCGGGACGTTGATCATCGACATGGTGCCCTGACCGCTCGCGACGGTGAACGCTCGAACGGGGTCGTCGTGCGCGATGCCAGCGAGCGCGATCGCGCCGCTGTGGACGATCGAGCGCGCGGAGAGCGTGACGATGACGTCGGCCTGGCCGATCGCCGGCGCGCGGAGTAGCCAGAGCTCCGAGCGCGTGGCGCTCGCGTTGCAAGGTGTGCCCGTGATGCTCGTGATCGGCGTCAAGCTCGCGTCGCCATAGGTCACGCTCAGGACCACCCCGGTGTCCGGTGTGCTGCACAGCGCACTGAGCTGCACGGCGACGAGGAGGGCGCGATCCTCACCGGCAGCGACCTCGAGCGGATAGGCCAGCGAATCGACGGACATGGCGTGGGTCGAGGCCACGCTCGCGAACCTGGGGATGCTCGGCAGCTCGTCGAGGCCGAACGCCGCGTCACACCCCACGTCACCGAGCAGCAGGAGCGTCAGCCAGCCGGTGGATCGCGCAGACATCGTGGGCAACCTACTCGACGTTCGTCAGTACGCGTAGTTGATGGCGAGGGAGAGCTGCGAGATCACGTCGGTGCCACCGGACGCCACCCGCATGTCGCTCGCCATCGACGTGAACGTCCAGGCGTAGCGCGTGATCGCACCCTCGAGCCGGGCGCCGAACGCGCCGAACCGGGCCGCCGCCCCGGCTGCGGCGTGCAAGCCGCTGACGTCGGCGCCTCGCGCGAACCGGTCCTCGATCGCCCCACCCGACAGCACGATGCGGTTCTCGATCGCGGCATACGGCTCGATCTTGCCGAGGTTGCCGACCACGCGGACGCCGATGCGCACCGAGTCATAGACGGCGTCGGGCACGAGCGCGATCTGACCGGGATCGCCGCTGAACTGGTAGGCGTCTCGACCGTAGCCCCCGTTGATCTCGAGCCCCACCTTCCCGAAGTTCCAGCGATGGCGAACGAGCACCTCGATCGCTTGCCAGAACGTCGTGAGCCCCGTCGACGCACCCTTCTGGGTGACGGACTGCGGGTTGACGTTGAAGCCGATCCGCCCCATCAACGACAGGCCGCGCAGCTTGCCGAGCCCGAGGATCTCGGTCGGCCAGAGCTCGATCATCGGGCCGAGGAGCACCTGGCCGCCCTCGGACTCGTCGAGCAGCGTGCTCGTCGTCTGGTTGTTGTCGTAGGTGAACGAGCGGAAGCCGAGGTCCATCACGACGGAGCCCTGGACGTATCGATCGCGTGACCTCGTCGGGCCGGGCTTCACCACCGGCCCGGTCTCGTCGTCGGGCTTCTCGGGGTCGGGGGTCTCGGCGCCGCCGCCCATCGGCTGGACGTTGACGTCCTCACCGGCCTTGACCTCGACGAACTCGTCGTACAGGACCTTGCCGTCCTTGCCGGTGACCACCACGTGGTACGCCCCCTCGGGCAACTCGAACTTGTCGGGAGCCTTGCCCTTGTCTTCCTCGTTGATCGTCACCCGGGCGCCCTTGGCGCCCTCGATCACGATCGCGCCGACCGCGGCCTTCAACGTGACCTTGATCTTCTGGGTCTTCTTCGCGGGATCGATCGAGACGATCTCCGGCGTGTAGTTCTCGAGCTGGATGTAGACGGTCGTCTCGCCCGCGGGCCCATCGAACGTGCACGGCGTCTTCGCGCAGATCGGCGAGCTCTCCGTGCTCTCGAAGTAGACGGTCGCACCCGCCGGCTCCGACTCGATCGTCACCTTGTACCTACCGGCGTGCGCGACCGTTGTCAGGCCGAGCAACACCAACACCGCACATAGGACGACGCCCCGCATGGCGAAAATCATAGCGCGTCGGCGCGCTATGCTCCATGCGGATGACCGGCGCGGTCGCACGGCTTGCGGTGCTCTTGACCTGTGTCGGGCTGGCGACGAGCCGCCTCGGCCTCATCGCGCACGAGCTCGTCGGTCACGGCGGCGCGGCCGTGCTCGTCGGTGGCGACGTCCTCGAGGTCCACCTGTTCTGGTTCGCGGGTGGCTGGATCCGCTACCAGGTCCCCGAACCGTCGGCGACGAAGTTTCTGATCGTCGCGATGGGCGGCATCGTCGTCGAGCTCGTGCTCGGCGCGCTGTTGTGGCTCGGCGTGCGGGGGCCGCACCTCGGCCGCCAGCTCCTGCGTGGCATCGGGGCGACCTTCGTGGTCCACGCGCTCTGGTACCTGGCCGTCGGTGCGTGGCATGGCTTCGGCGACGGCTTGCTGCTGCATCGCGAGCTCGGCGCGGCCCGGCCCCCGTTCGCCGTCGTCGTGGGCGTGATGGTCTGCGCGGCCGGGTTCCTCGGCGCGCGGGGTGTCCTCGGGACGCTCGTCGCCACGCTGCCGCGTCGACGGATCCTCGGCTTCGCGATCGCCGCGGTCGTCGCGGCGACCGTCCAGCTGGGCCTCGGCGTCGGCGAGACGCGGCTCCGTCGCGACGACACCTACGCGACGGTCATGCGGCCCGAGCGCGATCGGGTGATCCTCGCCGAGCTCGCGCGGTGGCAGGCCGCGCACCCCGACGAAGCCCGGCGCACCGCGGCGCGCGCGGCCGAGCAAGCGCGCCTCGAGGCCGTGCACGCGCCGTCGTTCCCGTTCGCCCTCGTCCTGGGGATCGCGGCGGCGAGCGCGATCGCGCTGGGCGCCTGGCGGACCCGGAGGTCGGACGCGTCGGTGCCGGTGACGGATCGGCAGCTCGCGATCGCCGCGATCCTCTGCGGGGTCGGGATCGTCGCCACGATCGCGACCGATCTCCTCTCGAACATGTAAACTGCATGACCCATGGAACGAAGTGTCAAGGACCTCCTCGGCGGAGGCCTGCGACCGAATGACCCCCGTCGCTTCCTGATCGAGGCCATGGTCGGCGCGATGAACGCCGACGGCACCATCGATCGGCGCGAGCTCGCGGTCCTGGAGCGGCAGATCGCGAGCCATCCGCTGTTCCAGGGACTCGGCGCGACCGCCGCCAAGACGCTGGTGCAGCTGTCGACCGACGCGATCCACTTCGCGGGCAACGCGATGTCCCGGACCGGCGCGATCGCCAAGGGGCTCCCGTCGCGCATCCATCGGCTCTCGGCCTACGGGATGGCGGCGGAGATCGCGCTGGCCGATCAGACGCTGCACGACAGCGAGATCAACTTCCTCGAAGCGCTCCGCATCTCGCTCCGGATCTCCGCGCACGAGGCGCAACAGATGATCGAGGCCGCGCAGGTGGATCGGCTCACGCCGTATCTCGACGATCGATTCTTGCGCATCCGCCAGTTGATCGGCGTGACGTGCGAAGTGTTCGCACTGCGCGCGCTCGCGCGGGGCATGGCGAACGACGAACATCGCTTCATGGTGCGCGACTTCTTCGCGGCGATGCCCGATCTGATGCTCGGCACCGATGAGCTCGACGCGGAGCTGTACCGGGCATTTCGGCGCCCGCGCGCGCCCGACGCGCAGGTGTTCGGCGAGCTGTCGCGCGTCGTCGAGACGTTGCCCGATCCCATCGATCGCTACTGGATCGTCGTCTACACGCTCGCTGCCGAGACCCCGGCGACGGTGTCGAGCTGGCGGGTGATCCCGTTCATGGGCGTGATGCAGGCGGCGTTTCAGATCACGGACACCGACATGGAGCTCGCGGTGAAAGATGCGCTCGCGTTTCCCGCGGCGATGCCGCGTCCGAGCTGAGCTGCGGCCGGTCGCCAACTCCGTCGGCGTGTCAAGCGCACATGCGCGCAGAGACATGGCGCGCACTCGTCGGATTTTTGATGCGGGTGATGCTGCGAGTTGTGTCTAGAATGCTCGCTCTCGTCATGACGTCCGACACCATCGAGCTTGTTGAACGCGTTCGCCGCCGCCTTTCGAATTCCGAAAGTCAGTGCCGTATCTCCGGCCCCGCTCAAGAGGCCGCGATCACCGCGGCCGAAGAAGCGCTCGGCTGCACCTTCCCGCCGTCGTACCGCACGTTCTTGCGCACGTTCGGAGGCATCGCGATCCCTCATCACCTCGGCGTCGTGCACGACTTCGTCGGCGTCGTCGATGACGACGTCGTGCATCGCACGCTGCGCGCCCGCCAGGAGCGCAAGCTCGGCGAGAACCTGGTCGTGGTCGGCATCGGCGCCGAGCAGCAGGAGTGGTTCTGCCTCGACGTCAGCCGCGAGAACGCCAACGGCGAGTGCCCGGTGCTGCTGTTCGATGCCCGCGAGAACGCGCTCGACCAGCAGTTCTACGACGACTTCGGGCAGATGCTGCAAGAGGTCATGGGCTTCGTCGCCGACAGCCTCGACCAGCCGCTCGACTGACGCATCGTCCTGACACCTCGGGCCGGCGAATTCGTCACGCACCACGCGACCGAATTGGGCTAGGGTCGGCGCCCTCATGCGCCGTACCTTTCACTGCTTTGTCGTCGCATCGTTCGCCCTGTCGCTCACCTTCCTGGGTGCGTGCGGTGGGTGTGGTGACGATGGCAACAACACGAATCCCGACGGGCCGCTCGCCGACGCGACGCCCGATGGACCTCCCACGGAAGAAGAGGTCTGCGAGGTGCTGCCGGCGCTCGCGAGCGGCACGTGCGAGGTCGCGACCGGCAACACGACGACGTTGATCAAGGGGATCGTCCTCACGCCGTCGAAGATCTTCCGCGGCGGTCAGGTCGCCGTGAACGCGACCGGCCAGATCACCTGCGTCGGCTGCGCGTGCGCGGTCGGCGGCGAGACGACGGTCACGTGTCCCGACGGCGTCGTGTCGCCGGGCCTCATCAACACGCACGATCACATCACGTTCACCCAGAACCCGCCGTACACGGAGAAGCCGGCGGTCCGGTACAACGATCGCCAGCAGTGGCGAAAGGGTGACGGCGCGGCGTTTCCGAAGATCCCGGCGTCGGGCGGCGCCAGCAGCGATCAGATCGCGTGGGGCGAGCTGCGCTTCGTCATGGGTGGCGCGACGTCGATCGTCGGCTCGGGTGGTCAGAAGGGCTTCCTGCTCAACCTCGATCAGGCCGCGAACGAGGAAGGCCTGAACCAGCCCGCGGTGAACTTCGACACGTTCCCGCTCGACGATTCGAGCGGCACGCGCCGCGCAGGCGACTGCAACTACGGCGGCCAGCCGACGACCGCGGCGTCGATCGCCGGCGACGAGGCGTACGAGCCGCACACGTCCGAGGGCGTCGACTCGACCGCGCGCAACGAGTTCCTGTGCCAGAGCTCGACCACCTTCGACACGATGGCGCCCGGCATCTCCGATAGCCTCGTGCTGCCGAAGACCGCGATGATCCACGCGGTCGGCCTCACCCCTCCGGACTACGCCGCGATGGCGGCCGGCTCGACCGGCCTCATCTGGTCGCCGCGCTCCAACATCACGCTCTATGGTGACACCGCGCGGGTCACCACCGCGGCGCGCCTCGGCGTCAGCATCTCGCTCGGGACCGACTGGATGCCGACGGGCTCGATGAACCTGCTGCGCGAGCTCAAGTGCGCGGACGAGATGAACAGCAAGTACTACAACAAGTTCTTCTCCGATCAGGCGCTGTGGCAGATGGTCACCGCCAACGCCGCGCAGGCGACGAAGACCGACGACGTGATCGGGACGCTCGCGGTCGGCAAGGTCGCCGACATCTCGATCTTCAACGGTCACGGCAAGACGTTCCGCGCGATCATCGACGCCGCGCCCGCCGACGTCGCGCTCGTGATGCGCGCCGGCAAGATCCTCTACGGCGACGACGGCTCGGTCAGCAAGCTCGCCGTCAACTGCGACGTCGTCGACGTGTGCGGCACGTCGAAGCGCGTCTGCGCGATGGGCGAAGTCGGCAAGACGTTCGCGGCGCTCAAGACCGCCGCGGGCACGGCCTACGACGCGTTCAAGTGCGAGGCCACCCCGCCGATGGAGCCCGCGTGCTTGCCGCGCCGTCCGAGCGCGACGGCGGGCTCGACGGTCTACACCGGCGAGATCACGGCCACCGATAGCGATGGCGACGGCATCCCGAACGCTACCGACAAGTGCCCGAACGTGTTCGACCCGATCCGCCCGCTCGACAACGGCGTGCAGGGGGACACCGACAACGATGGCGTCGGCGACGCCTGCGACGTGTGTCCGCTCGACGCGAACACCAACACCTGCTCGACGGCGAACCCCGACGATCGCGACAACGACGGCGTGCCGAACGCCGACGACAACTGTCCCGATACGGCGAACACGGATCAGGCCGACACCGACGGCGACCACAAGGGCAACGTGTGCGACGCGTGTCCCACCGAGCCCAACCCGGGAGCCGAGGGCTGCACCGCGTCGATCTACGCGGTCAAGACCGGCGTGATCCCGGTCGGCGCGACGGTGCACATCACGAACGCGCTCGTCACCGGCAAGGGCGCCAGCGGGTTCTTCGTGCAGGTGAAGATGGGCGACACCGGCTACACCGGCGCCGACAACTCCGGCCTCTTCGTCTACACCGGCCCGGCCGCCGCGACGCTCGCGGCCGCGACGGTCGGCTTCCGCGTGACCGTCGACGGCAAGGTCGCCAACTTCCAGGGGCAGATCGAGCTCGACACGTTGACGGCGGTGACCGCGACGACCAGCGTGGTCGAGCCCGCGCCCACCCCGGTGACCGCGACCTATGCGGAGATCAAGACCGGTGGGACGCGGGCCACGAAGCTTGAGGGCGTGATCGTCACGCTCGGTCCGTCGACGACGACCGCGGTCGACACGATGTTCGGTGAGGTCACGGTGGCCGCGGGTGCCGACACGCTCGTCGTCGACGACTTCCTGTTCGCGCAGGCGAGCCCGTCGGTCGGCAAGGCGTACAACGCGCTCACCGGCGTGCTCGCGTTGCGCCAGATGGCCTCGAAGCTCGAGCCGCGGAGCGCCGCGGACCTCACGCTCGGCGCGCCGACGATCGCGTCGTTCGAGCCCGCGCTGTCGTTCGCCAAGGTCGGCCAGACGAACGCGGCGCCGACCTTCCCGCAGCCGCTCACGGTGACGCTCACGGGGCCAGCGACGGTCGCGACGACGATCACGATCACGTCGGCGAACGCCGCGTTGACCGCGACCAACGTGACGATCCCGATGGGCGCGACGAGCGGCGTGGTGAACGTGACCGCGGTGAGCCAGAACGCGGACGTGCTCGTCACCGCGATGCTGGGCCTGCAGATGGCGACCGCGCACGTGCGCGTCGTCGGTGCCGCCGAGCTGCCCTCGATGGTGACGCTGTCGCCCACCAGCGCGGCGGTCGCGATGGGCGGCAGCGTGCCGATGACGGTGACGCTCGACGTCCCCGCGCCGGCGGGCGGCACGGTCGTCGGGATCGTGGAGTCGCCGACGAGCGGCACGTTCCTCTCGATCGTCACGGTCCCCGCGAACGCGATCAGCGCGACGTTCACGTACACCAACACGATCGGCACCGGCACGTCGACCTTGACCGCGACCATGGGCGGCTCGACGAGCCAGGCGACGATCACCGTCAACACCGGCGCCGATCACCTCGTGATCAACGAGGTCGACTACGACCAGCCGTCGACCGACACCGCGGAGTTCGTCGAGCTCTACAACCCGTCGGCGACGACCCTCACGCTCACCGGCAAGCAGCTCGTGTTCATCAACGGCAGCGACGGCACCACCTACGAGACGATCAACCTGACGGGCACGCTCGCGAGCCACGCCTACCTCGTGTTCGCGGGTCCGAACATCACCGCGGCCGCGGGCTCGACGAAGATCGACCCGGGCTGGACGTCGAACGCGATCCAGAACGGGCCGCCCGATGGCATCGCGATCATCGATCCCGTGGCGCACACGGTGATCGACGCGCTGTCGTACGAAGGATTGCTGACGGCGGTCGATCTCGCCGGCTTCCCGGCGCCGGTGTCGTTCGTCGAGGGGACGGCGGCGACCGCGAAGGACGAGAGCAACGCGGGCTCGCTGTGTCGCAAGCCCGACGGGCAGGACACCGACATGGCGCGAGCTGTCGGAACGACGGGATGAGGGACGTGCCACCGATCAACACGACCTGATCGACGGCGTCAACACTCCACTGGGCGCGGGCGAGGGTCTCGTCGAGCACCGCGCGCGCGCGATCGAGCAGCGGCTGCCAGCGCGCCTCGGCCCACCGGCGATCGAGCACGTGATCGAGGTCGCGCGGCGTGCCCTGCTGGAGGTACGCCTCGCGCATCGCGAGCGTCACCTCCGCGTGCGAGGACAGCTGGCGCTTCGCGTTTTCAGCGCGGAACACCAGCTGGGTCCATCGAACGGCATCGCGATGCAGGTCGTACTTGCTCGCGCGAAATACGCTCCCGGCGATGCCCTCCGCGAGGGCCAGGTCGAAGTCATCACCGCCGAGGTACGGATCGCCGAACGTCGCGATCGGGGAGAACCGCAACCCCGACTGCTGGATCGCGCAGACGTCGAACGTGCCGCCGCCGAAGTCGCAGATCAGGAGGCGACGTTCGCCCTCGATGCCGTGGGCGCCCGCGGCGAGTGCGCCGGCGATGGGCTCGGCGATGACGTCGAGGACCTCGAGCTGAGCGACCCGGGCCGCGCGGATGATGGCGTCGCGATACCCGATCGGGGGATTCGCGCACATCGTGACGACCGCCTTGCGCACGCGTCCTCCGAAGCGGTGCTCCGCGAGGTCGCGCACCCGCATGAACAGCTGCGCGGCGATCTGCTCGGGCGCGTAGTCCTCGGTGCCGATCCGGAGCATCACGCGATCCCCGGTCGCGACCTTGTAGGGCGCGCCGGCGGCGAAGCGCTTCGCCATCGGCGAATGTGGCGGCAGGCCCATGACCCGCTTGACCGAGCGGACGACGCGCTGCGGCTCGGTCAGCTGCTTTTGCATCGCTCGGCGACCGACCTCGGGCGCGCCCCGTGCCGGGACGTAGACGACCGATGGAATGACGGTGTCTCCGTTATCTTGGATCAGCTCGATCCGATCCCCGACCAGCGCACCCGCGGAGGTGCAGCTGGAGCCGAAATCGATCCCCAAGATGACCTCGTTCACCCTGTGGAAATCGGCCGCGGCCGGGGAAAGGTGTATACCCAGCCAACATTTCAACGACGGAGTTTCGATGACGTTCTCGCTCGCCAAGCAGGGCATCTCGGTCGCCGAGATTCACCGCAACGCCTCTCCCGCCTTCCTCTACGAGGCCGCTCTGCGCTTCGAAAAGGGTTCCACGATCTCTTCGACCGGCGCGCTGATCGCGTACTCGGGGAAGAAGACCGGCCGCAGCCCGACCGACAAGCGTGTCGTCGACGAACCCGAGGTTCGCGACGACATCTGGTGGGGCAACGTCAACATCAAGCTCGACGCGCAGAGCTTCGTGATCAATCGCGAGCGCGCGATCGACTACCTCAACACCCGCGAGCGGCTGTACGTGGTCGACGGGTTCGCGGGCTGGGACCCGGAGTTCCAGCTCAAGATCCGCATCGTGTGCGCGCGCGCGTACCACGCGCTGTTCATGCACAACATGCTGATCCGCCCGACCCACGCGCAGCTCGAGACCTTCGGCGAGCCGGACTACGTGATCTTCAACGCGGGCGGCTTCCCGGCGAACCGCCACACGGCCGGCATGACGTCGGCGACGTCGATCGACCTGTCGTTCCAGCGCAAGGAGTTCGTCATCCTCGGCACCGAGTACGCCGGCGAGATGAAGAAGGGTGTGTTCACGATCATGAACTACCTGATGCCGAAGCAGGGCGTCCTCTCGATGCACTGCTCGGCGACCGAGTCGCGCGACGGCTCGGACACGTCGGTCCTGTTCGGCCTCTCGGGGACCGGCAAGACGACGCTCTCGGCCGACCCCAAGCGCCTGCTGATCGGCGACGACGAGCACTGCTGGACGGACAAGGGCGTGTTCAACATCGAGGGTGGCTGCTACGCGAAGGTCATCAAGCTCTCGAAGGAGCAGGAGCCCGACATCTGGAACTCGCTCGCGTTCGGGGCGGTGCTCGAGAACGTGAAGTACGCCGGCGAGTCGCACCTCGTGGACTACGACGACACGTCGATCACCGAGAACACGCGCGGCAGCTACATCCTCGACTCGATCCCGAACGCGAAGCTCCCCGCGCTCGGAGGCCACCCGAAGAACGTCATCTTCCTCACGGCGGACGCGTTCGGCGTGCTGCCGCCGGTCAGCAAGCTGACGCCGGCGCAGGCGATGTACCACTACATCTCGGGCTACACCGCGAAGGTCGCGGGCACCGAGGTCGGCGTGAAGGATCCCGAGCCGACGTTCTCGCCGTGCTTCGGTGGGCCGTTCCTCGCCTGGCACCCGACGAAGTACGCCGAGCTCCTCGCGGAGAAGCTCCGCAAGCACGGCGCGCAGACCTGGCTCGTCAACACCGGCTGGTCGGGCGGCGCCTACGGCACCGGCGCGCGCATCAAGCTGAAGTACACGCGCGCGATCGTCGACGCGATCCACTCGGGCGCGCTGCACGACGTCCCGACCGTCGAGGATCCGACGTTCGGGTTCGCGGTGCCGACGGCGTGCCCCGAGGTGCCGCCGGAGATGCTGCAGCCGCGCAACACGTGGGCCGACAAGGCCGCGTACGACGCGCAGGCGAAGCGGGTCGCGACGCTGTTCCGCGAGAGCTTCAAAAAGTACGAGGCGCAGGCCTCGGCCGAAGTTCGCGCCGGCGGCCCGAAGATCTGAAGCCGCGGGGCTAAAAGGTAGTCGCGATCGCCCGCATGAACGCGGGCGTCGCGCGCGCCGCGGCGCCCTTGCCCGCGCGCTGCAGCTGGATGGCGAGCGTGATCGGCACGATCCCGGTCGAGGTGACGACGCCGAACGCGACGACGAACAGGCTGTCGTCGGGCGTCCTCGCGCCGCAGGCAAGGCGCGCGGCGGCGACGTGCGCGGCGTTCCAGGCGCGACAGGCCGCGGGGCGCCGGGCGACGTCCGCGAGCGAGTCGATCGTGCCGGTCTTCGCGCCGTAGAGGACGAAGCGCGCGTCGCCCAGGATCGGCGCCATCGCGGCGTACCCGGTGCCGCCCGGCTGGAGGACGCCGCACAGCCCCCCGCGCGTGCAGCCATCGGCCGGGACCGTCCCCGTGGCCGGCGCGGGAAACCACGAGGCGGCGAGCGGCGAGCGATCGGGCCCGGCGGCGTCGAACACCACGCGGTTGAACGCGTCGGCGAGCTGCAGGAGCGAGCCGATCGCGTGCACGCCCGCGCCCCGCAGCAGCTGGAGATACTCGCGCACCGGCACGGCGGTCTGACCGGGGCGGTCGTCCGCGAACAGATCGATCCGATCGGGGCCGGTGGCGACGAGGTAGCGCAGATCCGCCGAGGGCCGGGCGATCGGCAGCGCGCGCGCGGCGCAGATGTCGGCGCGCGCGGCGGCGCGCTCGCAGCGCGCGCGATC
>JAPLLF010000361.1 GCA_026387715.1 Pseudomonadota bacterium | reverse complement strand
TCGATCGGGCGCGCGAGGCGCTCGCCGCGTTCGTCGGCACCGCGCCCGCGCGGCTCGTGTTCGTCCCGAACGCGACGACCGGGGTCGCGATCGCGCTGCACTCGCTCGCGCTCACGCCCGCCGATCGCGTGCTGACCACCGACCTGGCGTATCGCGCGTCGCGCAACCAGCTCGATCGGACCGGCGCGACGATCGACGTCGTCGCGGTCCCGCTGCCGTTCGAGCCCGCGCGGCTGATCGCGGACGTGCTCCGCGCGATCACGCCCACCACCCGCGTCGCGCTCCTCGATCACATCACGAGCGCGACGGCGCTGCGCCTCCCGCTCGAGTCCCTCGTGCCGGCGCTGCGCGCGCGCGGCGTCGCGACGATCGTCGACGGACCACACGCCCCCGGCCAGATCGAGCTCGACGTCGACGCGCTCGGCGCGACCTACTACGTCGGCGCGGCGCACAAGTGGCTGTGCGCGCCGAAGGGCAGCGCCTTCCTGGCGCTCGCGCCCGACGCGACCGCGCGGCCGATCGTCACGTCGCACGGCGCGAGCCCCGAGTACGGCCCCGCGAACCGGCTGCACGCCGAGCTCGACTGGATGGGCACGTGCGATCCGACGGCCTACCTCTGCACGCCGACCGCGCTCCACGCGGTGGCCGCGCTCGGCGGGAGCTGGCCCGCGCTCCGCGCGCGCAACCACACGCTCATCCTCGCGATGCGCGATCGGTTCGTCGCCGGCCTGGGGCCGCGCGCCGCGCTCTCCAAAGACGACGCGCTCGGCGCCATGGTCGCGTTGCCGATCACCACCACGCTGCCCGCGGACGAGCTCCAGACCCAGCTCCTGCGCGACGGTTACGAGGTGCCGATCATCACGACGCCGACCGGCGTGCTCGTGCGGCTCTCCGCCCACGTCTACAACGAGCTCGAGGATGTCGACGCGCTGGTCGACAAGCTCCGCCGCCTGGGCGTCCGCTAGACCTTCTTGTTGCGTCGCTGCTGGAACGAATACGGGCGGTGGGACGGGCCCTTCTTGTCGCCATCGTCGTCGGCGCCATCGACCGGCGTCCCCTGGCTCGGATCCTCCGCGCCTGCACGGAACTTGATCGCCGACAGCGGGCTCTCGCCGACGAGCACCTGGTTCTGGCGGTCGAGCAGGCTGTCCATGCCCTCCAGCTTGTCGATGTCGTCGAGAATGTCGTCGACGGTCGCGTAGCGCTCGCTCCGGCTATCGCGCGTCATCCGGTCGAAGATGTCGTCGATGCCCTTGGGCAAGGTCGGGTTGATCTGCGACGGCATCGGCGAGCGACGTCCCGGCAACTTCCGGGTGAGCAGCTCGTAGAAGATGATGCCGAGCGCGTAGATGTCGCCCTGCGGTCCCGACAGCAACGGATCCGAGTAGAGCTCCGGCGCCATGTACGCGACGTTGCCCATGCCGACGTAGATCTGGCGGATCACCGCGTGATCGCGCTCGACGATCCGCGTGAAGCCGAAGTCGGAGACCTTCACGTTGCCGTAGCCGTCGATGAGCAGCTGCTCGGGCTTGAGCCCGCGGTGATAGACCCGCTGGGCGTGCGCCGCGCGGAGCGCGTGCAGCGTCTGCAGCAGGTACTTGAACGACAGCTCGACCGGAATCTCCTCGGCGTCGTTGATCAGGCGGCGCGCGGAGCCGTTCGGCGCGAGCTCGGTGACGACGTTGGGGTACTCCGTGTAGAGGTTGACGTCGTGGATCGGGAGGATGTTCGGGTGCGCGAGATTGCCCCACGCGCGGACCACGTCCGTGAACCGACGCACGATCTCGTTGCGCTGGTCCTCGCTGAAGAAGCCGAACAGATCGCGCACTTCCTTGAGCGCGACCTCACGGTTCAGCGCGACCTGGCGCGCGCGATAGACGGTGCCCATGCCGCCGGAGCCGATCGATGCGAGCTTCTCGTAGCGATTCTCCCCCATGTCGCCCGCCATCCCGATCTCGCCACCGACCGCCGCCGACGGTCGGCCTTGCGAGCTCGCGACCTTGGGGTCCGGCTTGCGGGGGAGCTGGCTGGCCACCGAAACGTCGCGGACGTCGCGGACCTCACGGTCGCGCTCGCGCTCGCGCACGGGCGGCTCGCGGACCGGCTCGCGGAGCGCGCCCGACTGCGTCCCCATCGGCACACCGGCGACGTTCGGCACCGCCATCGCGCGGCTCTGGCGCAGCTTCTTGAAGTGGCTGACCGCGCGCTCGGTGAACTCCGCGAGGTTGCCGCCGTTGACGACGGTCTCACCGTCGGGGGAGACCTCGAGCGTCTCGCTCGTGCGATCGTGGCGGAGGTAGCCGGACTTCTCGAGGAAGCCGATGTACTCCGCGAACGGGATCGAGACGGCGCCCTCGCACACCCGACGAATGTCGTCGTAGCGATTCTGGCGGCCGTAGCGCGCTTCGGCCATCACGTTCGCGAGGATGAACCGTGCCTCTTCACAGAGGACTTCCTTCGTGACCTTGGCGCGGCCTTCCATCGGCGGAATTGTAGGCACCCTTCGACAAGGGGTCAATCAATCGGTCCGACGGACGGAACCCCTTCGCGACGAAGTCGCTCGCAGAGCGGACGATCCGCCGGGAGGATGTCCCATCGATCGAGCTCGTCGACACCCACCCACCGGAGGTCGGCTACCTGCACGATGCGCGGCGCAGACCCGCCCACGAGCCGGCACGGGTACACGAGCATGACGAGGTCGAAGGTCTCGTACGCGTGGAACAGGACCTCCCAGATCCGCCCGATCTCGACCCGCGCGTCGATCTCCTCGACCAGCTCGCGGGCGAGCGCCGCGACCGGCGACTCGCCCGGCTCGACCTTGCCGCCCGGGAACTCCCACTGGAGCGGGAGGCTCCAGCTCGCGTGGCGTTGCGTGATCAGCACGCGACCGTCGGCGCCGACGATCACTCCGGCCGAGACCAGCTTGCGCGCCCTCACGCGAGCAGCTCGAGGCGATCGGCGAACGGCGTGACGCACGGCGGTCCGTCGGCGTGGAGATAACCGATCGTCGCGCCCTCGCCGATCGCCGCGAGCGTCGTGCTGCGCGTGCCGTAGATCGGCGTGTGAATGCAGGTCGCGGTCAGCTCGCGCGCGAGCTCGTCGCCGAGGTGGTCCACGTGCATCGGCGCGACGTGCGTGTGATCGCCGAGCAACACCTGCAGTGGCGCCGCGATGGCGGGCCACGCGAGCCCGCGCAGCTGCTCGATCCCCGCGGCGAGGCGCTCGCCGCGAGGGAACCCCGGCGCGCCGAGCCTGTCGTTGCACAGCACGTGAACGCCGGTCGCGAGCTCGACGATCTCGCGCTCGCCGGTGTGGCGGAGGTACGCGACGCGCGGCCGCTCGCCGGGCGGTGCCCACACGAGGTTCATGCTCGCGTAGCCGCGCGGGTCCAGCGCCGCGACGTACGCGTCCATCGCGTCCGACGCCGCGAGCTCGCGCACCGCGAGGCCGCGCGAGCGAACTCCAACGATCGGCTGCGCGAGCGCGCGCTGGTTCGTCACCGCGGCGAACCCGCCATCGCGTCGCAGCGCGAGCCACGTTCCGCCCGACGCACCGTCGACGCCACCCACGATCCCGGGCGCGAGCTGCGTCGGTGCACGCGTGTCGCGCAGGTACATCTCGTCACGGTTTGCGGCGATCACGATGCGCGCGTTCGCGACGACATCCACGATGACAGCGATGGTGCACATTTTTGTTTGGTCTCGACGGGAACTCTGCTCCCAACCTTGCACGGGAGGCTTCCGGACCCTAAAGTGCCGCGAGAATGAGACTCTATCCAGGAAAGGTCGACACCATCGCGGCCGAGATCATCACCACGCTGACGACAGCGGGCGACATCGAGGTTAGCGACGGTAACGAGGCAGGTCTGGATGCCGCGTCGGTGCTCAAGGAGTACATCCGCGTCGACAAGGAGCTCACCGAGCGCGCGAAGGACATCCTCGAGATCCGGGGCCTCCCCTACTCGCACCTCGGCCGCACGAAGCGTCAGCTCGCGGATCAAAAAGAGTTCGGCCTCGGTGAAGAGGGCCTCACCTGGATCTGCAATCAGATGCTCGAGGCCTTCATGGCCTCGCGTCACGTCGAAGAAGTGTTCGCCGAGGACGTGATCCTGCGCCGCAAGATCAAGGACATCTGCAAGAAGCACATGCAGGTGGACGAGGCGATCGACCAGGAAGTCCGCGACCGGATCAAGAACCTCGAAGAGGGTTCGACGGCGTGGGAAGTCGAGTACGCCAAGGTGCTCGACCAGATCAAGACCAAGCACGGCGTAAAGGAATAGATTTCGCGGTGTTAGCGGGTCGACGATCGCGCTGTCTACCGTCCGTCTACTGAGGCTCATACAGCCGCGACGAGTGCGCGGTCCCGCCCGATGATCTGGCCAGTGCTCGGGTTGCGCTTGAGCTCGTAGATCTTCGCCGGCTCGCTGGGCACGTGGAACGCCACGCGGCCGTAGTCGGCTTCCCACGCTTGCGGCGCGAGGTGGGCGTAGACCTTCTCGGTGATCGCCACGCTCGAGTGACCGAGGATCTTCGCGAGCCGGAAGATGCACCCGCCATCCATCATCCAGTGCGACGCGAACGTGTGCCGCAGGTCGTGCCACCGCAGCCGCGTGTCGAGCTGCGCGCGCTTCAGCGCGAGCTTGTAGATTGTGTACACGGCGCCCTTGGAGCGCACCCCGCCCTTCTCGCCCGGAAACACCAGCACGGCGCCAGCACGGCGTAGGGCGCGCTCCTTGAGCACGTGGAGCACGCTGTCGAGGATCGGCACGTGCCGGAGCTTCCCGGACTTGACGGTCCCCTGGCGCCCGCGGTGGATGGTGAGCAAGCGGCGCGTGAGATCGACGTCCGACCACTGCACGTGGAGCAGCTCGTCGAACCGGAGCCCGGTCCCGAGCGCCACCGCAACCATGTCGCGGAGCTCGCCGGCGCACGCGAGCAGCAGCCGCGTCATCTCCTCGCGGGCTTCAGCGGCGACTTAACTGAGATCCACCGCGCGGCG
>JAPLLF010000692.1 GCA_026387715.1 Pseudomonadota bacterium | reverse complement strand
ACCACCCTGCGGGGGCGCGACGAGCTGCGCGACGCGTGCCTCGCCGCGATCCAGCTGCGGATCCCGACGATCTCCGCCGACGACGCCGCGCGGGTGTTCGCGATCGTCGAGCGCGCGAACCTGCCGATCGCGATCGCCGATCGACGCGCCGAGCTCGAAGCCGAGCGCCGTCAGGCCCGCGCGCACGCGCGAGAGGCCTGGGGCAGCGAGCCGCGCAACGCCGAGCTGGAGGCGAACCTCGACAGCGACGACGACTTCCTCGTGCTCGCGGACTGGCTGCAGGCGCAACGCCACCCGCGCGGCGAGCTGATCGCGCTCCAGATCCGCGCGGCATCCCCGGACGCCGACGCCGCCGTCCGCGCGGCCGCCGCCGCCCACCTCACCGCGCACGCCGACGCCCTGCTCGGCCCGCTCGCCGCGTATCGCCTGGTCCGGGACGGCGTCGAGCACGCGGCCTTCACGTGGAGGCGCGGCTACATCGAGCGCGCCCACCTGTCGGTGATCGATGATGACCCCACGCTCGAGGAGCTCCTCGAATGCCTCCTCGCGCATCCCTCGGGGCGCCACCTCGCCGAGCTCGCGATCGGCCTCGACGGCGACGACTATGGCGAGCCGCTCGACGAGCTGATCGCGATGCTCGCGCGGGACACGCCGGCGAGCCTGCGCACGCTGCACCTCGGCGCATTCGACCGCTACGACCGCGACATCTCCTCGTACGCGATCGGCGCGCTCGCGCCGCTGTGGCCCCGCCTCGCGCGGCTCACGACGCTGATCGTGCACGGCGCCGAGTTCACGCTCGGCGCGATCGAGCTGCCCGCGGTGGAGCGCGTCAAGCTTCGCACCGGCGGGCTGTCGGTCGACGCGGCGCGGTCGATCGCGGCCGCGCGGTGGCCGCGGCTCGCGCACCTCGACGTCTGGTATGGCGATCCGAACTACGGCGGCGAGTGCGTCGCGGCCGACGTCGCCCCGCTGCTCGCGCGCACCGACCTGCCGGCGCTCGTCCACCTCGGGCTCAAGAACGCCGCGTTCACCGACGAGCTCTGCGAGCTCCTCGCGCGCGCCCCGCTCGCCGCCCAGCTCGTCGAGCTCGATCTCTCGATGGGGACGATGTCGGACGCCGGCGCGCGCGCCCTCGTCGCCGCCGCGCCCGCGCTGCCGCGGCTCGCGCACGTCGACGTGTCGCGAAACTACCTGAGCGACGATGGCATCGCCCAGCTCGCGGCGGCCTTCCCGACGCTGATCGCCGCCGACCAGGGTGTCGCCGACGAAGACGACCGCTACCCGAGCGTCGGCGAATGAGCTAGCGCGCCGAGCGCTCGAGACCCGTCGAGGAGATCGCGGATACACGTCAGGAGCAGCGCCGGGCTGAACGGCTTCTGCAGAAATTTCGCGCCCGCGCTCAGCTCCAGCTCGCCGGTGTAGCCACTCATGAAGATGATCTTGGCATCCGGGCGGGTGGTCCGCAGCTGTTCGGCGAGGTCGCGACCCGAGACGCCACCGGGCATGACCATGTCGGTGAGCACGAGCTCGAACTGGATCCCGGTCGCGATCATCGCCAGCGCCTCGGCGCCGCTGCGCGCCGGCTCGACGCGGTAGCCATTCGCCTCGAGCACGTACTGGACGAGCCGGCGTACGGGCTCCTCGTCCTCGACCAGCAAGATGGTCTCCGCCCCACCAGTCGGTTGCGTGACCACCGACGCGACGGGCGCGGGAGGCTCGGCCGCTCGCCCCGCCACCCAGGGGAGGTAGATCGCGAAGGTCGTGCCGCGCCCGGGCTCGCTGGCCACCGCGATGGCGCCGCCGTGCTGCTTGACGATCCCGAAGGCCGTCGCGAGGCCCAGGCCGGTGCCCTTCCCCGGTTCCTTGGTCGTGAAGAACGGCTCGAACAGGCGCGGCAGGTGCTCGGGCGCGATGCCGGTGCCGGTGTCGCGCACGCGCACGCAGGCGTAGGGACCCGATGGGAGCTCGAGGCCGGCGCGCAGCTCGTCGTCATCGAGCCACACCTTCGAGGTCGCCAGCACGAGCGTGCCGCCATCCGGCATCGCATCGCGCGCATTGACGATGAGGTTCATCAGCAGCTGATCGACGAGCCCCTCGTCGGCGCGGGTGTAGACCGGCTCGTCGGCCAGCTCGAGGCGGACCTCGACGTCCTCGCGCACCACGCGCGCGAGCAGCTTGAAGAGCGCGCCGAGCGTGAGGTTGAGATCGAGCTCGCGCGCCTGGAGGACCTGGCGCCGACCGAACGCGAGCAACTGCCGGACGAGGTCGGCCGCGCGATCGGCGGCGTTCGCGATCGCATCGAGCCCAGCCGAAGGCCCGACGCGCTGGAGCAGCGCCGTGTGCGCGCAGATCACCGTCAACAGGTTATTGAAGTCGTGGGCGATGCCGCCGGCGAGGTGGCCGATCGCATCCATCTTCTGCGACTGCCGCAGCTGCTCCTCGAGCTGGAGGCGCTCGGTGACGTCGAGCGCGTAGCAGTGCACGACGTCGTGGGAGGTCACCGGATGGAACGACCACGCGAGCGTTCGTGCGCCGGGTCGCGTCTCGACCGGCATCACGCGTCCGGTCGCGAGCACCTCGCGCACGATCGTCGTGGTCTCGTCGGGCAGGAGCTGCCCGATGTCGTGCCCGAGCGCCTGCGCCATCGAGAGCGCCGCCGGATTGGCGTAGGTGATGCTTCCGTCCGCGGCCAGCCGCAGCACCGACGTCGGGTTGAGCTGCGGAAACATCGCGAGCATCTGCGCCTGATCCTCGGCGAGCTTGCGTGCCGTGATGTCGACCATCGAGACGTAGATCCGGGACAGCGTGGCCTCACGTCCGGGAGCGACGTGCGTGCGCATCGAGACGTGTGCCGTGCGCCCGGCGAACGTCAGGCACGTCGTCTCGGCCTCGAACATCGTCCGGCCGTCGGCGAGCGCGGCGATCACGCCGGCGATCACCGGATGCGACTCGACGGTGAACGTGCGCGCGAGCCCCGTGATCAACGCGGCCTTGCTGGGCGCCTCGTAGAGGTCGAGCGACGCCTGGTTGACGTCGAGCACCTTCACCATCGCCATGCAGCGCGCGACCTCCGACGGGTGCTCGCGGAGGTAGGCCGGCATGTCGATCACCCCGCGCGCGCGCAGCTGATCGAGGTGGCCCTTGAGCTCGCTGCCATCCTCCTCCCACAGACACACCGGCGAGTGCTCGAAAAGGCTCCGGAACCGCGCGTCGCTGATCCGCACGCGCGCGCTGCAGATCCGCGTGCGCAGCGCGGCGACGTAGTCCGTGGTCTTCGGCAAGAAGTCGGTCGCGCCGAGATCGATCGCGCGGAGCGCCATCGCGTCGTCGCGCTCGGCCGTCAACATCACGATCGCCAGCGGCTGCCCCGCGGCCCGGAGCTGCGCGAGCACGTCGAACCCGCCGGGCAAGGCGTGATCGAGCACGACCACGTCGAAGGACGCCTCGGCGAGGCTCGCGAGACATCGCGCGGCGGAGTCGACGATCACGGCCTCGGCGTCGTCGGCGAACTGGCACACGCGCTCCACCTCGCGTGGATCCGCCATGGCGCAGAGCAGTCGGTACGCCTTCACGCCTGGCCCAAAGGCACCGCGAGTGGCGCCCAGGGATCACACGTCGGCGAGCTTTCCGAGCCGGGCCCGATGCGCGAGCCAGCGCCCGCGCATCGCGTAGAGGACTGGCACCGCCATGCGGCTGAT
>JAPLLF010000988.1 GCA_026387715.1 Pseudomonadota bacterium | reverse complement strand
GATCGGCGCCGACAACTTCGCGTCGATCACGCTCGTGGAGCTCGGCGCGGACTCGAAGCCGACCTCGCTGTCGACCATCGCCCTCGAGGACCAGGACGGCACGCTCGGCGTGACCTCGGTCTCGATGTCGCCCGAGATCGGCATGGGGGGAAACAACAACCTGATCGAGGACCTCGGGACGTCGCCCGGTGGCAAGGCGCAGTACGTCTATGCCGTCGCCACCGACAACACGATCCGCGTCGCCGACATCCTCACGCTCGGTAAGGAATGCGATACCCAGGCCGATCCTCGCCTCGTTCACGATCTGCGTAACATCGCCAAGGTGTCGTGCCTCGTGGTCGGTGATCCGGCGACGCCCCGCCGCCGCGCGGGCGCGCGGGGGCCGGGCATCGAGCTGATCGCCGACTCGATCCCCACCAGCGTCGCCATCGTCCGGGCGGATCCGATCAACGGTGACATGCGACCGAGCCCGACCCCCAGCAAGTTGATCGGCTACTTCGCGATCGCGACCGCCGCGAACGGCGCGACGTTCGTCATCAACATCGACGACGATGCCTCCGCCGATCTCGTGAGCCTGGGGAGCCCCCTGAGCACGCCGGTTCCGCTCGTGATCGCGCACCAGCTTCGTGATTCGCTCGACGATCGCGGGTTGCTCGCATCGGTGACCAAGGACATGGTCACGACGCCGATCTGTGACACCCCGGGACCCGATCCCGACGCGACGACCGGCAACATCGGCGGCCCGCGCGTGTTCGGCAGCCCGTCGCGCGTGATCCCGAGCGGCGTCGTCGCCACCGAGAAGGTCGGGAGCCTGCCGACCATCCACCACGTGCGCTGCGTCGGATCCGATCTCACGAAGTCGGTGTCGGAGCTGGCGTTCGCCGCGCCGGAGTCCACCCGCGAGCTCGCGTTCCCGGATCTGCGCGCGCTGCGCAGCGACGAGACGTGGTCGCTCACCTGGGAGGGCTCGCTGTCGCAGGACCAGTCCAACGCGGCGGTCGACGGCCCGAGCATCCGCGAGAGCCAGATCCTCGTCGATGGCAACGGGATGCGGATCGTCGACGCCTCGCGCCCGTTCTGTAGCGCGGGCGTCGAGGACGCCGACGTCGTCCAGCTCCGCGGGTGCGATCCGAACAACGGCAACAAGCAGTGCCCGGTCGGCTACGAGTGCTACACGCACCCCAACAGCCAGGTCCCGGGGCTCGGCCAGTGCATGCTCACGAGCGAGGCGGATCGGCTCGCCAACGCCTGCGAGGCGTTCCTCACGTCGATCCGTCGGTACACCGTCAAGCACGCCGCGGACGGCTCGCTCCTGCTCGCGCCGCGCAAGCGCGTGCTCCGGACCACGCCGCTGTCGGGCTGCACGGACGACGCGCAGTGCAAGACCCTCGCGGACTACACCGCCAAGGCGCTGTCGACCCAGAACCCGATCGACGACACCAGCCAGCCCGACCCGCACAAGTATGCCTGCATGGTCGATGCGGATCGTCCCCCCCCGGTCCTGCACGGCCTGCTGCCGGGTGACCCGGTGGTCTCCACCGGCAAGCGCTGCGTGATGACGTGCACCGCGTCGAGCGACTGCGCGACCGGCACGGTCTGCGATCATAACGTCTGCATGGAGGGCGTCGTGCCGCCGCAGGCGTGCGTCAACGCGCCCGAGCGTTACGAGGTCCACGTCCACGATGCGTTCGCGGTCCTCGGGACGCGCTCGGGCTACGTCCATCCGATCATCCGCGATGCCGGTGGCAACTGCGTGCGCGATCCGAGCGCGAACCCGTTCCAGGTCGGGCGGATCCCGATCGACGCGCCGGCGTGTGATCCGACCACGGATCCGCGCACCGGCCAGAAGGCCGATGGCACCTACGACGTGAACCCGTGCAAGACCGCGGTGGTCGAGACCGAGCTGGCACCCCGGTACGCGGGCGAGACCTGCTCGGCCGCGAACCCGTCGTCCGAGCTGGTCGATCGCACGACGACGTCGATCCACTTCCGGAACGCAGGCCTGGCGTTCTCGATCGTCGATCCGACGTACCCGGGCGACCTGCGCTGTCACGGCGACCGCCTGGGCTCGTTGGTCGACGTCCCACACGTCGTTCCGGACTACCAGCTGACCTTCCGTCAGACGGGCGGGCTCACCCCGCTGACGCTGCCGATCCAGCCGGCGTACCCGGTCAAGGTGCTGCGCGGGCCGGGCCAGAGCATCTGGGTCATCGACGAGGGCGACTTCCTGTCGACCTCGATCGCGTCGCCCTCGACCCGCGGCAAGGTCTATCGCGTCGAGGCGACGGCCCTGAACACCGTCAATCTGCTCGAATAAGTTGCCCCGCGGCGCGGCAGTCGCGAGGCTGGGGTCATGTCGTCGACCTCGTCCGCTGTCTCCACAGGTCCGCTTCGCACGAAGCCCGAGGTCTACAAGGACAAGATCGAGGTCAGCCTCGACGGCCGGCAGATCTTCTACCTGTTCTTCGGCGGCGCCGTGATCGTCGGGATGGTGTTCGTGCTCGGCGTCATGGTGGGCCGACGCGTCGAGGCCCGCGGGCACGTCGATCGCGCGCAGACGGACTCGCGAAACGATCCGCTCGCCGCGCTCGACCGCATCGAGGGTGGCGGCATGCAGCCGCCGATCACGGCCCCGCCGGTCGACAAGGCGATCGCCGCAATGGCGGCGCGGACCGAGGCCGGTGGTGACAAGGCCGCCGAGAAGCACGACGTCAAGCCTGTCGACGGCAAGGCCGATCCCAGGACCGAGAAGCTCGACAGCAAGTCGGTCGTCAAGACCGACAGCAAGACCGACAGCAAGACCGACAAGACCGACAAGACCGACAAGACCGACAAGACCGACAAGGCTGACAAGGCTGACAAGGCCGCCAAGCCCGACGGCAAGTCGTCCGACAAGGCCGACGCCAAGCCCGAGCCCAAGGCCGAGCCCGAGAAGAAGTCTCGCTACACGCTGCAGCTATCATCGTTCCAGGACAAGAACGAGGCCGAGTCGTTCCTCGACTCCGTCAAGTCGTCCGGGTTCGCCGCGTCGATCACCGAGGCCGACGTGGCTGGCAAGACCTACTACCGGGTGCGGATCGGCAGCTACAAGTCGGTCGACGCCGCCAACGATGCCAAGGCGGAGTTCGAGAAGGCGTCGAAGAAGTCCGCTTCCGTCATGAAGATCTAGGACTCAGGCGAGCGTCGGGAGATCGGCGACCCAGCTCGTCGGGCTGCCGTACAACACGATCACGAGCGACGCGTCCTTCGGCGTGCGCCGAGGTGCCAGGGTGATCGGCGCGGTGACGACCGCCGCCACGCCGTGGAGCCGGGCCTCGAGGAGCGCGGCGTCAACGTCGCCGGTCACGATGCCGATGCGGCCGAGTTGCTCGCCGAGCGCGGCCTCGAGCTCGACGTCCGTGCGTCCATCGCGCGCGACCCGGAACAGCCCGGCGCGCGGGGCGGGCGTCCCGCTGCCGACCAGGCGGATCGCCTGGGGCGCGCAGCCGTCGAGCAGCTCGAGGAC
>JAPLLF010001006.1 GCA_026387715.1 Pseudomonadota bacterium | reverse complement strand
CCGCCAAGGCCGCGGGCAAGAAGACGAACTACATCGAGCCGGCCGCCGTGATCGCCAAGAGCGGCACCGAGATGTTCCGGCTGTGGGCGGGCTCGACGGAGTTCCGCAACGACATCTCGTACTCGCAGGCGATCCTCGACGGGCTCGCCGAGTGGTATCGCAAGCTGCGCAACACGGCGAAGTACCTGCTCGGGAACCTCGCCGACTTCGATCCCGACCGTCACGGTCGCGCGCACGTCTCGCTCGCGATCGATCGCTACATGCTCGGCCGGCTCGACGAGGTGATCCGCGACGTGCGCGCCGCGTACGACAAGTACGAGTTCCACGTCGTCCACCGGCTGCTCGTCGAGTTCGTCACCGTCGATCTGTCGGCGGTCTACGGCGACGTCACCAAGGACCGGCTGTACTCCGATGCGGTCGACGCGCCGGCGCGCCGCGCCGCGCAGGTCGTCCAGTACGAGTGCCTGCGCGCGCTCGCGACCCTGGCGGCGCCGGTCCTCGCGTTCACCGCCGAGGACATCTGGGCGCACCTCCCGCGCCGCGCCGACGATCCGGCGAGCGTCCACGTCGCGCTCTTTCCGACGGCGACGGCGTCGGCCACGGGGCCGGACCTCGCGCTCGCCGCGGACTTCAAGGTCGTGCTCGACTGGCGCGTGCGCGTGAACAAGGCGCTCGAGCCGTTCCGCGCGCAGAAGCGCAAGTCCGCCGATGCCGCCGTCGTGATCAATCCCACGGACGCGGACCGTGTGATCCTCACGCGTTACGCCGACGAGCTTGCCGATCTGTTCATCGTGTCCAAGGTGTCGTTCGGCGTGGGTAGCGACGAGGTCACGGTCACCCATCACACCGGCGCGAAGTGCGAGCGGTGCTGGAAACACTTCGATCAGCTCGCGGCGGATCCCGCCGACGTGTGTCAGCGCTGCGCGGACGCGCTCGCACAACGAAAGGCCCCGTGATGTCGGACGAGACCGAAGCGAAAGACGAAGTCGCCACCACCAAGGGCGACGACAAGCCGCCGGTCGAGGCCAAGAAGCCCGACCTCGCGATCGCGTCGTCGTCCCTCGCCAACAAGAAGTGGGTGATCTTCCTCGTCGTCGGGTTCCTGTCGCTGTTCGCCGATCAGGCGACCAAGATCTGGGCGCGCGAGGCGCTGCCGACGCAGGTGATCCACGGCAACGATCCCCGGGCGTGTGATCCGGTCGAGGACCTCAAGACCCACCGCTGCCAGGGCGTCGACGTCCCGGTGTTCGGCAAGTTCTGGTCGCACCGCCTGTCGATGAACCCGGGCTCGGCGTTCGGTCTATTCTCCGGCCAGAACAGCGCGCGCATCTTCCTGTCGATCGTCGGCATCATCGCCGTCGGTGGCATGGTGTGGATGCTCAAGAAGGCGCGGTCCGATCAGCGCGTGCTGCACTGGGCGCTCGCGTTCGTGGCGGGTGGCGCGGTCGGCAACCTGATCGATCGCATCGGCTTCGGGGTCGTCACCGACATGGTGCTGTGGAGGTACGACACCCACGAATGGCCGGTCTTCAACGTCTCCGACATCGTGCTCGTGATCGGCGTCGGCCTGATGTTCATCGACATCCAGAAGGAGGGGAAGCGCGAGAAGGCCGAGCGACGCAAGAAGCTCGAGGGCAGCGGTCTGGTCAAGGACCACCGCGCCTGATCCCCTTCAGCGCGCGGCGTTCGTCGTCATGATCCCTTCGACCGCGGTGGCGAGCTCGGCGCGGCTGAACGGCTTGGTGACGAAGTGGATGTCGTCACGAGCGAGGAACTGGATCGAGTGTTCCGTCACGGCGCCTCCCGAGATGAAGAGGATCCGCGCGAGGTAGCTCGGGTGCGTCGTGGTGAGCGCCGCATGCAGCTCGGCCCCCGACATCCTCGGCATCATGAGATCGCAGATGATGAGGTCGAAGTTGGGATCGCCCTCGAGCACCCCGAAGGCTTCGGCGCCATCGCTGCACACGGTGACGTCGAAGGTGGCGAGCTGTCGCTTGATGGTCCGCGCGATCATCGGCTCGTCGTCGACCACGAGCGCCCGAGGTCGCGAGGCCAGGGGCGACGCGGCGCGTGGCGGCTCGTCGCGCGGGGTGGCTTCGACGGGCGGTTGGGGCTGCGGGGCTCCCGGCTCGATCGGCAGGATCACCCGAGCCACCGTGCCTCGACCGAGCTCGCTCTCGAACTCGAGGGTGCCACCCAGGCCGACGAGGATGTTGCGCGCGACGAACAACCCCAACCCCATGCCACCGCGTTCGTGCCGGGTCGAAAAATACGGCTCGCTCAACCGCGCGAGCGTGGTCGGTCCCATCCCCACGCCGTGATCGACGATCTCGATCGCGACCCGATCTGGACCGATCCTGCGGCTCCGAAGCTCGATCGTGGGTGGCCCACTCGCGCCGAGCTCCAGCGCTTGCGCGGCATTGACGAGCAGGTTGCCGAACGCTTGCCGCAGCCGCACCGCATCGGCCTTGATCGTCACGACCTCGTGCAGCTCGTCCTTGATGTTCGCGACGTGCCGGAGGCGATGGGAGGTCAGCTGGACGGCGCTGCGAACGATCGCCCTGGCGTCCACGTTGTCGACGAGCGCGGCGGTGGGCTTGGCGGCGGACCGCAGATCATCCACGACCCGGCCGATGCGGCGAAGGCTCTCGAGCGCCTCGCTCGCGAGCGTGGCGCTGTCGGTGGTCCCGTTCAACTCCTCGCACAGGATCTCCAGGTTGACCTGCGCGACCGTGAGGGGGTTGTTGATCTCGTGACCGACCCCGGCCGCGAGCTGGCCGACCGCGGTCAGGTGGGCGGTCTGGGTGAGCACCTCCTGGGCGACGTCGCGCTCCTGCGTCCGCCGCTCGACCTGGACCGCGAGGTCGCGCCCGAGGGTCTCCAGCATGCGGGCATCGGCGAGGACGCGGCGCACGGTCTCGATCAGGACGACCGCGACGAT
>JAPLLF010000123.1 GCA_026387715.1 Pseudomonadota bacterium | reverse complement strand
CCAAGGCGCTCGCCGAGTTCCTGTTCGACGACGAGTCGCAGGTCGTGCGCATCGACATGAGCGAGTACCAGGAGAAGCACACGGTGAGCCGGCTCGTCGGCGCGCCGCCGGGCTACGTCGGCTACGACCAGGGCGGCCAGCTCACCGAGGCCGTGCGTCGGCACCCGTACTCGGTCGTCCTGCTCGACGAGATGGAGAAGGCGCATCCCGACGTGTGGAGCGTGCTCCTGCAGGTCCTCGACGACGGGCGCCTGACCGACGGTCAGGGTCGCACGGTCGACTTCCGCAACACCGTCATCATCATGACGAGCAACGTGGGGAGCACGCACCTGCTCAAGCTCACGCCCGCGAACCGCACCGAGATCGAGGCCGCGACGATGCGCGAGCTCCAGGGCACGTTCCGCCCCGAGCTCCTCAACCGCATCGACGAGGTGATCTTCTTCGAGCCGCTCGGCGAATCGCAGCTCGGCCGCATCGTGCGGATCCAGCTCGCGCGCTTCGACAAGCTGCTCGCGGAACGTGGCATCGTGCTGACGATGACCGACCAGGCGGTCGCGCGGGTCGCGGAGGTTGGGTACGATCCCATCTACGGCGCCCGCCCCCTCAAGCGCGCGCTCCAGAAGCTCGTGATCGACCCCCTGGCCTCCAACCTGCTCGCCGGCGAGTTCCACGCGGGCGACCACATCGCAGCCGACCTCGGGCCCGCCGGAACGATCGTGTTCCGGCGCTCGACCAAGTCGGAGAGTGAGGCGGCATAGCGTGGCCCAGCAGATCGATTTCGATCCGAACCTCGACTACTACAAGACGCTCGGGGTCTCCGAATCGGCGACCGCCGACGACATCAAGAAGGCGTATCG
Source organism: Pseudomonadota bacterium (assembly GCA_026387715.1). Taxonomy (GTDB): domain Bacteria; phylum Myxococcota_A; class Polyangia; order Haliangiales; family Haliangiaceae; genus JABFXX01. Next base: position 4,850 of record JAPLLF010000123.1, on the reverse strand, counting down.
CAAGCTCGCCAAGGCGAACCATCCCGACTCGACCGGCGGCGACAAGGCGAAGGAGACCCGCTTCAAGGCGATCTCCAACGCCTACGACGTCCTCGGCGACGCCAAGAAGCGCGGGCTCTACGACCAGCTCCGCGCGGGCGGTGGCGGCGCGCCGTTCCAGGGGTTCCCTGGCCGCGGCGCCGGGGCGCCGGGGGTCGGGGTGTTCGATCTCGGCGATCTGTTCGGGCAGTTCTTCGGCGGTCAGCAGCGCGGCGGTGGTGGAGATAGCCGGGTCCGCGTGGTCGACGACCATGACGACGAGCCCGAGACCGTGCGCGCGAGCGATGGTTCGTGGCTCCGGATCGAGGGACGTGACGTCCATTCCGATGCGCGAATCTCGTTCGACCGCGCGATCCTGGGGACCGTCGTGTCGGTCGCGACCATCGACGGCAAGGCGGACGTGAAGATTCCTCCGGGGTCGTCGAGCGGTCGCAAGCTCCGGCTCCGCGGCAAGGGCATGACCGATCGGGCAGGTCGTGGACCGGCCGGTGATCACTACGTGACCGTGCAGATCGATGTGCCCGGCGATCTCGACGACGAACAGAAGGAACTGCTGGTCCAGTTCGTCCGCCATTTGAAGAGCGGATCCGCGAAAAAACCATGAGCAGCCCGACGAGCGTACGTCGGTGGGTTGACGTAGACTGAAAGGAACCGTGACGAAGCACACCGAGACCGCAGGCCAATACCCTGTCATCCCGCTCCGGACCGAGGTCCAGTTGCCGGGTCACGTCGGACCGCTCGAGATCGGGCGCGAAGCCTCGGTACGCGCGATCGAAGCCGCGACCCGCGATGACAACTTGATCGTCATCATCCCGCAGAAGAACCCGGCGGTCCGCGATCCGGGGCAGCGCGATCTTCACGAGGTCGGCGTGCGCGCCGAGATCGTCCAGGTCGTGAAGCACTCACCCGGTCGCTTCACCTGCGTCATGCGGTTCCTCGAGCGCGTCCACATCGACGCGCTCGTCGCCTCCGAGCCGTTCCTCGTCGCCTCGGTCACCGCGCTCAAGCCCGAGACCGAGGCGACGCCGGACGCGATCGCCGCGACCACGACGAAGATCCGCGACTACCTCCTCGCCGTCGTCACCGACGCGCAGGCGCGCGACACCGGCAAGGACAAGGACAAGGAGGGCACGTCCCCCAAGGGCGAGCTCACCCGCGCGCAGGTCTCCGCGATCACCGATCCGGACAAGCTCGTCGATGCCGCGGCTCCCTACCTCGAGCTCGAGCGCGACGACCTGACCGCGCTGCTCGTCGAGGTCGACACGATGAAGCGCCTCGAGCGCGTCGTGCCGTCGCTCGAGCGACAGGCCACCGTGCTCCGCCTCAAGGCCGACATCGGCGCCGAGCTCGAGGGCGAGTCGAGCCGCACGCACCGCGAGCGCGTGCTGCGCGATCGGATGCGCCAGATCCAGGAAGAGCTCGGCGAGCAGGACGACAACGCCGAGATCGACGACCTCCGCAAGAAGCTCGACGACAGCAAGATGTCCGACGAGGTCCGCGCGGTCGCCAAGAAGCAGCTCGCGCGCATGAGCCAGATGGCGTCGAGCTCGCCCGAGTACAACATCGCGCGCACGTACGTCGAGAACCTCCTCGAGATCCCGTGGAACGTCATCACCGAGGATCGGTTCGACGTGTCCGCGGCCCGCGCGATCCTCGAGGCCGAGCACTCGGGCCTCGAGAAGGTGAAGCGCCGGATCCTCGAGTTCCTCGCGGTGCGCAAGCTCGCGCCGAACAAGCACGGCCCGATCCTCCTCCTCGTCGGCCCGCCGGGCGTCGGCAAGACGTCGCTCGGCAAGTCGATCGCCTCCGCGCTCGGTCGCAAGTACGTCCGCATCTCGCTCGGCGGCGTTCGCGACGAGGCCGAGGTCCGTGGCCACCGACGCACGTACATCGGCGCCCTCCCCGGTCGCATCGTCGCGGGCCTCAAGAAGGCCGGCTCGATGAACCCGGTGTTCGTGCTCGACGAGATCGACAAGCTCGCAGCCGACATGCGCGGCGATCCGGCGGCCGCCATGCTCGAGGTCCTCGATCCCGAGCAGAACAAGGACTTCGTCGATCACTACGTCGAGGTCCCCGTCGACCTCTCCAAGGTGATGTTCATCTGCACCGCGAACCAGCTCGACACGATCAGCCAGCCGCTCCTCGATCGCATGGAGATGGTCGAGCTGTCGGGCTACACGAGCGTCGAGAAGCTCGCGATCGCGAAGAACCACCTCCTCCCCAAGCAGCTCGGCGAGCACGGCATCGGCAAGGAGCAGATGGACCTGACCGACGAGGCGCTCGGTGAGATCATCACGAGCTACACGCGCGAAGCCGGCGTGCGCAACCTCGAGCGCGAGATCGCGGCGGTGTGCCGTGGCGCGGCCGTCAAGGTGGCGGAGGACGCGACGACCACGATCACCGTCGAGAAGAAGATCCTCGAGGAGATGCTCGGACCTCCCCGCTACGTCAGCGACCACGCCGAGCGCAAGCCCGAGATCGGCGTGATCACCGGCCTGGCGTGGACGCCGGTCGGCGGCGAGATCATGTTCATCGAGACGCGGGTCTATCCCGGCAAGGGCGACGTCAAGCTCACCGGCCAGATGGGCGACGTCATGAAGGAGTCGGCCACGGCCGCCTACTCGTGGATGCGCAGCAACGCCGCCCGGCTCGGCATCGACAGCGACAAGGTCGCCAACTCGGACCTCCACATCCACCTGCCGCAGGGCGCGATCAAGAAGGACGGCCCGTCGGCGGGTGTCGCGCTCGCGGTCGCGATCGTGTCGGTGTTCACCAAGCGCACGATCCGCAACGACGTCGCCATCACGGGTGAGATCGACCTTCGCGGCCACGCGATGCCGGTCGGCGGCATCAAGGAGAAGGTCCTCGCGGCGCACCGCGCCGGGATCAAGATCGTCTTCCTGCCCGAGCGGAACAAGAAGGACACCCTCGAGATCCCCGAGGAGGTGCGGAACCAGCTCGAGTTCCACTTCATGAACAAGATCGACGACTGCCTCGCGATCACGCTCGGCGAGAAGCCGACGCCGACCGATCCGGAGCCGGCGATCCCGCCGCCCACGGCGCCGTCGTCGCGTGGCTCCGCCGAACACCTGCCCAGCTGAGCGACGCGCTCAGTTCGGCACGAGCTTGTAGATCGACCCCGTGAGCTCCACGAGATAGAGCTCACCAGCGGCGTCGACTCCGAACGAGCTGATCTCCTGCAGCACGGCGTCCTTGTCGATGGAGGGCTTCCATTCCCAGTGGTCGCGCGCGAAGCCCGCCGACGTCGGGCTCGACGGGTCGCGCGTCCACCGGAAGCTGCGCAGGAGGCCCGTGCAGTAGTCCGCGTAGAAGTAGCGCCCGACCAGCGCTGGCAGCGCCGTCCCGCGATACACGACGCCGCCGGTGACCGAGCAGCCCTGCTCGTGGGAGTAGTCGGCCACCGGAGGGGTGAAGCCCGCGCGTTCGCAGGTCTTGCGCTCGAAGCAGTGGTTGCCCTCGACGACGTTCCACCCGAAATTGTGCACGCGCGGCGCCTCGCCCGAGACGACGTAGACGTTCTCCCACAGGTTCTGCCCGACGTCGCCGAGGTAGAGATCACCGTTGGTGTCGAACGAGAACCGCCACGGGTTGCGCACGCCCACGTGCACGATCTCGGCGACGGCCTTCGGATCGTCGACGTCGAAGCGCAGGATCTTGACGAGCAACGCGCCGGGGTTCTGCCCGTTCTTGTTTGGATCGCCGGCCGAGCCACCGTCGCCCATGCCGGTGTACAGCTTGCCGTCCCGCGGCCCGAACACGAGGTTGCCGCCGTTGTGATTCGAGTATGGCTGCGCGACCGTGAACACCTCTCGCGCCGATGCTGGATCGACCGCGTCGCCGTTCGGCGAGACGACCCGGTACTCCACGATGTGCGTCGCGTAGTCGCTCGACGTGAAGTTGACGTAGAGCTTCCCGTTCTCGGCGAACTTGGGATGGAACGCGAGGCCGAGCAGGCCCTGCTCGTTGCCGGTCGCGAGCTTGGGGATCTTGAGGAACGGCGCGGTCGCGACCACCCCGTGCTCGATCGCACGGACCTCGCCGACGTGCTGGAGCACGACGAACATCCGCTTGCGGACATCCCCCGGCGCGGTGACCAGGGCGACCGGACGTGCGAGCCCCGTCACCACCCGCTCGAGCTTGATCCGGGCTGCGATCTCGGTCGGGACCTCGAACAGCTCGGCGGTGCCCGGGGGAGCCCCCGGGCCGCCGCTGCCCGTCCCGCTGCCGATCCCGCTCGGAGGGAGTGGCGCGACCTGGAGATGGGGCTGCTGGTACTCGGCCTTCTTGCAGCCAGTGGCAACTGCAACCAGCCCACCACAGAACAGCGCCGTAGCCAGCGGCAACTGAAGTAGCCAGGGTCGCTCAACGTTCACAACAGTCCTCCAGGGTCGAAGCGGCCTCAATGCTGCGGACGACGGGAGCCCCGCCGGATCGCGCCGGGATCGATGATGCCAGGTCTGACCTCGATGCTGGCACATCACGTGCTCAAGCTCGGTCTGCCATGCAGGTCAATGCTCATGTCGCCAATCGGCTCGCCACTCACAACGCGGAGCTCCGGTCGTACTTCGAGTACTCGAATGCAGGGGTCGAGGTCGTCGAGGAAGGCCTCCAGGAGGTCACGTTCGGCGAGTACCTCATCGATCGCGGCGTGATCGACCGCTACCAGCTGTTCCGCGCCCTGCAGATGCAGGATCGCGTGCCGGGCGTGCGGCTGGGCGAGGCCTGCGCCGCGCTCGGCTACATCTCGATCGGCGCGGTCGAGAAGCTCTACGCGCAGCTCGCGTCCGTCG
>JAPLLF010000702.1 GCA_026387715.1 Pseudomonadota bacterium | reverse complement strand
GCGGGCCTCGGCGCGGATGGCCAACATCGCGGTGTGCGCGCGGCTCGTCGCCGAGACGGCGGTCGAGCCGATCCTGCACGTGTGCGCACGCGACCGCAGCTTCCTCGGGCTCGTCGCGCACCTGCTCGGCGCGCAGGCCCTCGGTCTCAAGGATCTCGTGATCATCACCGGTGATCCGCCGAAGATGGGCGACTACCCGTTCTCGACGCCGGTCTACGACGTCGACTCGATCGGGCTCCTGCGGATCGCGGCGGGCTTGAACGGGGGCGTCGATCCGGCCGGCAAGGAGTGCGAGCCGACGAGCTTCCTGCTCGCGACCGGCGCGGAGCCGGCCGCCCACGATCGCGACCGCGAGCTCCGCCGGCTCGAGGAGAAGAAGGCGGCGGGCGCCGAGCTGGTGATGACCCAGCCGGTGTACGACCCGCGCACGCTCGAGCGCTTCCTCGACGACTGCGCGTCGCTCGGGCTCCCCGTGATGGTCGGCATCCTGCCGCTCGCGTCGCATCGCAACGCCGAGTTCCTCCACAACGAGGTCCCCGGCATGACCATCCCGGCGGAGTTCCGCGAGCGCATGGCGAAGGTCGAGCAAGGACCTCCGGCGCGTGCCGAGGGCATCAAGATCGCCCAGGAGGCGCTCGCGGCGGTGATCGGACGCGTCGCCGGTGCGTACGTGATGCCACCGTTCAACCGCGTCGACGCGGCGCTCGCGGTGCTCGAGGTCGCGCGGCCGCGCTGGCAGCCCGCGCCGATGAAGCCGGAGCAGCCGTGAGCCTCACGCTCGACGAGGCCCGGGCGATGCACGCCGAGGTGCACGTGATGGATCTCCACGCCGACACCGCGAAGCTCATGGACAAGCTCGGCTACGATCTCTACGAGCGTCACGAGCGACCGCTCCCGCGGTTCGCCAACATGATCGGACACGTCGACGTCCCGCGCATGCGCGACGGCGGCATGGCGGGCCAGTTCTTCAGCTTCTGGACCAACCCGCTGCCGGAGCGTGGGTGCGGTGCGTCGGTGGCCGCGCAGCTCGACGCGATCGATCGCGCGATCGACCAGCACCCCGAGCAGCTGCGCTGGTCGCGGACGGGCGCGGACGTCCGCGCGGCGAAGGCCGCCGGTGCGATCGCCGCGCTCGGCGGGATCGAGGGAGGCCACGCCCTCGAGGGTCAGCTCGACGCGATCGAGGCGTTCTCCCGACGCGGCGTTCGCTACCTCGGCCTCCTGCACTTCTCGGCGAACGCGATCGGCAAGCCGGCCAAGGGCAAGGGGGCCGACGCGGCGGCCGGGTTGACCGGCTTCGGACGCGACGTCGTGCGCGAGTGCGAGCGGACCGGCGTGATCGTGGATCTCGCGCACATCAACCGTCGCGGCTACTTCGACGCGCTCGAGGTCGCGACGCAGCCGATGATGGTCTCGCACACCGGCGTGCTCGGCGTGCACCCGCACTGGCGCAACATCGACGACGAGCAGATCCGAGCGCTGGCGAATGCCGGCGGCTGCGTGGGCATCATCTTCTCGCGGAAGTATCTCGGCGGCGCGACGATCGACGCGGTCGTCGATCACGTGCTGCACGTCCTCGACGTCGCGGGCGAGGACGTCCCTGCCCTCGGCAGCGACTTCGACGGATTCGTGGTCCCGCCGGCGGGCCTCGAGGACATCGCCGCGATGCCGAACCTCACCGTCGCGCTGTCGCGGCGCGGGGTGTCGGCGCGCGTGCTCGAAAAGATCCTGGGCGGCAACGTGCTGCGCGTGCTCGACGCCGTGCCCGCGTGGGGCAAGCTAGCCGCATGAGGTCGATCGCCGCATGCGCGTTCGTGTTCGTGGGAGTCGCCGCGTGCGGTGGCAAGCCCGCCGACACCCGGGACAGGCCCGATCCGTCCAGCCCGAAGAAGGACGCGGCCCTGCCGGTCGCGACGGTGGAGCTCGTCTTGCCGGAAGCCCCGCCACTCCCGGAGCCACCGGTTGGCCTCCCGGCGCTGCCGGAGCGCGCCGACGTCACGCCGAACCTCGTGGCGCTCGGCGAGCTGCTGTTCGCCGAGGTCCAGCTGTCGTCGACCGCGAAGCTGGCGTGCGCGACGTGCCACGATCCAGCGCACGGGTTCGCTGGCACCGCACGCCAGGACACCGCGGCCGGCAAGCCGAACCTCCGGCGCGCCCCGACCCTCGTCAACCTGGCCTGGGAGACCTCGTTCGGCTGGGACGGTCGCTATCCATCGCTCGGCGAGCACCTCGCGGCGCACGCACGCGGTCAGCTCGGCGAGCTCGCCGCCGGCGTGGCCCGACTCGCCGAGGTTCCGGTCTACCGGGCGCAGTTCGCGCGCGCGGGCGGCGCGACCGCGGACGTCGCGCTCCGCGCCGTCGGCGCGTACGTCGTCACGCGCTATGCCGGCGGTTCGGCGTGGGACAAGGTCGAGCGCGCGCCCGATCCGCCGGCGGAGCTCAAGGCCGGGTTCACGATCTTCTCGACGACGGCGCAGTGCGCGACCTGCCATCCGCCGCCGCTCTACACCGATCACGCGTTCCACCGGCTCGGGCTGATCGCGCTCGCCGACGATGGCCGCGGACGCATCGATCCCGCCCAGAAGGGCGCGTTCCGGACGCCGACGCTGCGCGGGGTCGGCACGCGCGCGGGCTTCTTCCACGACGGCAGCGCGACGACCCTCGACGCCGCGATCGACTGGCACCTCGCCGGCGGCGTCGGCCAGGGTGCCGATCCGAGCATCGTCGATCCCGTGATCGCGCGGCCGATCGTGTTGACCCCAGACGAGCGCCGGCAGCTGGGCGCCTTCGTGCGCGCCCTCTGAGCATGCGGGCTCACCGATGA
>JAPLLF010000009.1 GCA_026387715.1 Pseudomonadota bacterium | reverse complement strand
CGTCCTGGCCGATGCCACCGACGTCGGGGAGCAGGACGTGCCGCGCGTAGCGTTCGATCTGATCGCCCTGCATCCCTGTGGGCTCAGCCGCCGGCGATGGCGGGGATGATCGAGATCTCGTCGCGCGCGGCGACCGGCGTGTCGAGCCCGGCCAGGCTGCCGATGTCGTCCGGACCGACGTAGATGCGGATGAACGGACGGACCGCGCCGCTGCCGTCGAGGATCTTCGCCGCGATGCCTGGGTGCTTGCCGTCGAGCTCGGCGAGCACGTCGCGGACCGTCGCGCCGGTGACGTCGACGTCGCTCGCGCCGGCGGTGAACGTGCGAAGGGCGGTGGGGACGCGGACGGTGGCCATCAGGAGCTCCTGCACGTGCACCCGGCACGTCGCGCGAACCGTACTACGCGCGGGGCATGGTCGACACGCGCATCGTCGACCACGTAGATCGATCCCGCGTCGCGCCGATCGTTCGCGACGAGCCGGAGCGCGAGCGCGGCGGCGAGCCCTCCGATCACGCCGACCACCGGGCCGAGCACGCCGGCGGCCGCGCACGAGGGGACCTCGTCGGGCACGTCCTCGAACAGGCAGCGATAGCAGGCCGCGCCAGGTGCGCCGACCATGACGTTGCCCCCGTAGCGCAGCGCCGACGCGATGACGTACGGGCGGCGGGTCGCGACGGCGTGATCGGCGATCGCGAACTTCGTCGCGGGATCGTCGCTCGCGTCGACGATCAGGTCGCCGGCGAGCGCCTGGTCCGGAGCGGTCCAGCGGCCCACGATCCCCACGCCGCCGACGCGCGCCGCCAGGCGCGTCGCCTTCGCCGCGCCGACGTCCGCGTCGGAGAACTGCACCTGGCGATGCAGGTTGGACAGCTCGACGCGATCGGGGTCGACGATCGTCAGCTCGACCGGCGCGCGCGCGAGCGCCAGCGCGATCGGCCCCCCGAGCCCGCCCGCCCCGACGATCACGACCCGCATGCGGTCAGCCGGGCGTGGGAGGGCGCTTGCCGCAGGTGTTGCACGCGCCCGATGGGCCGACGACCCCGATGCACGCGTCGTCGGCGCACAGCTTGCGCGTGTCCCAGTCGGGATCCGGATCGGCGACGTCGGCGCCGTCATCCTCGTCGTCGTCGTCCTCGTCGTCCTCGTCCTCGTCCTCGTCGTCGTCGTCGTCGTCGCTGGCGTCGGCGGCGTCGGCGTCGTCCTCGTCGTCGTCCTCGTCGTCCTCGTCGTCGTCCTCGTCCTCGTCCTCGTCCTCGTCCTCCGTCGGCGAGTCCGGCGGCAGCGGCGTCAGGCCGCGACGACGCTCATCTCCCCAGTTCGGCGCGACGTGACCGCACACCTTGCAGGTGCCGTCGACGCCGATCACGCCGATGCACGCTTCGTTCGCGCAGAGTTGGCGGTGGTCCCATTCATCGACAGCCATCAGACGCCTCCGAGTAACGCGTACAGATCGAGCACCGTATAGAAGGTCAGCTCGATGTCACCGATGCGGACGGTCGCCTTCGAGCGCACGACCTGCTCGCGCCGGGCCTCGAGCCGGCGGCCGTCGAGCCAGGCGCCGTTCTTCGACCCGGCGTCGGCCACGACCCAGGCCGTGCCGTCGTGGCGCAGGTAGGCGTGCAGGCGCGACACGGAGTGCTCGTTGAGCGCGATGTCGTTGTTAGGTCCGGCCGATCGTGATGCGGTCGGGGAACGAGGCGCCGGGCTTCTTCGCGAGGGGGTAGATCTCGAGCTCTTCCCCCGGCTCGGCGTAGGGAACGTCGAACGAGTCGGGCGAATGCTCGACGGTCATCGTGCTCTCGTCGCCGCCGCCGCTACCGCCGGGGGGACGGTATCGAACCAACGACGCAGGAGCCGCGGCGCCGAGGAATTCGTCGCGTCCCTGCGCCGCGAGGTAGCGGTAATGCGCGGTGGCATCCACGCCGTGTGTATATCCGGGATTTCCGTCTGGAACTAGCGTTTGACAGGCCTTGGGCGCGCAAGGTAAACGTGCGCACCCATGTACGACACGTCCGATATCCGCAAAGGCCTCAAGGTACTGATGGACGGGAATCCCTGGACCGTCATCGAGTTCCAGTTCGTGAAGCCCGGTAAGGGCGCGGCGTTCACGCGCACGGTGTTCAAGAACCTCCTCAACGGCAAGACCAAGGAGATGAACATCCGCTCGGGCGAGAAGCTCGAGCCGGCGAACGTCGATCAGCGCGACATGCAGTTCCTCTACAAGGAGGGCGGCGATCTCGTGCTCATGGATCAGTCGAACTACGAGCAGGTCTCGGTCAGCGCGGAGATGGTCGGCAAGGCCGCCGACCTGCTGAAGGACAACCTGCCGTGCACGGTGCTGTTCTTCAACGAGCGCGCGATCGACGTGTCGCTGCAGACGTGCGTGACCCTCGAGATCACGGCCTCGGAGCCGGGCGTTCGCGGTGACACGTCGGGCAACGTGCAGAAGCCCGCCACCGTCGAGACCGGCGCCGAGATCATGGTGCCGCTGTTCATCCGCGTCGGCGACATGATCAAGATCGACACGCGCACGATCGAGTACGTCGAGCGCGTCGCGAAGACCTGATCTGATGACCCGGACCCGCGGGCGCGTCCTCGCGATCGCGGACGGCCTGGCGATCGTTCGCAGCGAACGTGACGACGTGCGCGTGGCTGCACGTGTGGGCTGGCGACCCGGCGACCTCGTCGACGGCGACGCGGTGGTCACGGCGTTTCGAGGCCGTGACTTCCCCGAGCCCGCGACCGAGACCGCGCGCCTCCCGCGCGCGCGGCTCGCGGCGCTGCGTGCCCGCGCGCAGGTGCTGGCGACCGTGCGCGAGGTGTTCGCGGCGCGCGACTTCACCGAGGTCGAGACACCGCTCCTGGTGCCGAGCCCGGGGCTCGAGATCCACCTCGACGCGCTGGTCGCCGACGACGGCTACCTGATCACGTCGCCCGAGTACCAGATGAAGCGGCTGCTCGCCGGGGGCTTCGAGCGCATCTACCAGGTGTGCAAGTGCTTCCGCGGCAACGAGCACGGGCCGCACCACGCGCGAGAGTTCACGATGATCGAGTGGTATCGCGCGTTCGCGTCGCTAGACGAGATCGTCGCCGATACCGAGGCGCTCGTGGCCGCGGCGTGTGGAGGCGTCGCGCGCCTCGGCGCCCGCGAGATCGACGTCACGCCGCCGTGGCCGCGGCTCTCGGTCCGCGACGCGATGGCGCGGTACGCCGGGGTGACGGTGATCGGCGACGAGCCGGCGGCCGACCTCGTCGCGAGCGTGCGGGCCGCGGGCTTCGAGCTCGCCGACGACACGGCGTGGGATGACGCGTTCTTCGCGGCCTTCCTCGCGCGCGTCGAGCCGGCCATCGCGGCGCTCGAGCGGCCGGTGATCCTCGAGGACTGGCCGGTCCCGCTGGCCGCCCTCGCTCGGACCAAGCCCGGGGATCCGGCCGTCGCGTTGCGCTTCGAGGCCTACGTCGGGGGGCTCGAGCTCGCCAACGCCTTCGACGAGCTGACCTGTCCGGTCGAGCAGCGCGCGCGCTTCGAATCGGATCTCGCGATCCGCGGGGCACGGGGAAGGGCGCGGTACCCGCTCGACGAGAAGCTGCTCGCGGCCCTCGCGGAGGGGCTGCCGCCGTCGGCGGGCATCGCGCTCGGGTTCGACCGCCTCGTGATGCTGGCGACCGGCGCGCCGACGATCGATCGCGTGCTCACGTTCGCGCAGTCCGAGCTGTAGCCGCGACCTCACAGGTCGTGGCGGCGCATCATCGCGCGGACGGTGCCGCCCGGATCACTCGACGTGCCGCGCCCGACCTCGCCGAGGAGGCGCG
>JAPLLF010000716.1 GCA_026387715.1 Pseudomonadota bacterium | reverse complement strand
GCGCGAACGGTCGGCGCACGCTCGGGGGCATGATCGGGGCGGGTGGCGGCGGTGGTGGCGGGGTGTCGACGACGCCGGCATCGATGACGCCGGCATCGGGTGGTGGGGGCGTGGTCGGCACGCCTGCGTCACCCGGCTGGGCGAGCGCACGACCGACGAACACGAGACAGGACGCGACGAGCGAGACACGAACGAAGACGCGCATGGCGACTCCACGGCAACGGGAGCAGACCGGCGAGGCCTGCGATGACGAAGACGACGAACGACCCGTGGCTCAGACGGGCGGCGAGGTCTTCGGGGCGTCGAGCAGCAGGGTCGGGCGCGCGTGCGTGGCGTGGGGAGCGATCGTCGCGAGCGTGACGATCGTCGACCGCGTCACGAGGGCGATCGGCGGATCGAAGATCGTGAACGCGTGCTGCGCGTAGGCGGTGAGCTCGCAGCTCTCGAAGTCGCGCGGCTGATCGCTGCGCAGCGGGTGGGCGTGGGTGTGTCGCGCGCCGTCGCGACAGTCGGTCGCGGGCGCGTGCATCGTCACGCCGCTCGCGGTGCGCACGTGCGCGACCGTGGCCTCGTGGTGGAACGCCAGCACGCTGCACGCCACCAGGACGAGTCCCATGACGAGGGCGAGGGTGGGCCGGCGCAGGAACTTCACGAGCCCGCGGACATTACCCCATGTTCGGCCGGACGCGAGGTACACTCGCCGTGGGTGCAGCGACGATCGCTGCAGGCATCGCTCCGGTCGGGCCGCCGCAGCAACGACTGGTGATCCGTGCCCCTCCTGATCGTCGCGATCTTCGCGCTCGGCTACGTCGCGATCGTCTTCGAGCACCCGCTCGGGGTCAACAAGTCCGCGACGGCGCTGCTCACCGGCGTGCTGTGCTGGACCGCGTACATCGTGGCCGGCGACGCCGCGGTGGTCGGGGCGCAGCTCCAGCATCACCTCGGCGAGCTGGCCGGCATCCTGTTCTTCCTGCTCGGCGCGATGACGATCGTCGAGCTGATCGACGCGCACGACGGGTTCGAGCTGATCACGTCGCGGATCGTCACGCTCCGCCGCCGCAAGCTGCTCGTGACCATCGCGCTGCTCGCGTTCGTGCTGTCCGCGGTGCTCGACAACCTGACGACGTCGATCGTGATGGTCGCGCTGATCCGCAAGCTCGTCGCCGACGAGGACGACCGCATGCGCTACGCGGGCATGGTGATCATCGCGGCCAACGCGGGCGGCGTGTGGTCGCCGATCGGCGACGTGACGACGACGATGCTGTGGGTCGGCGGCCAGATCACCACGGTGCACATCCTCACGCACATGGTGGTGCCGGCGCTCGTCAACATGGCGATCCCGCTGGCGTGGTTCGCGTGGCGCATGCGCGGCGACGTCCAGCGTCCGGCCCTGGCGCACCCGGGCGACGTGCGCCCGACGACGCCCCGCGAGCGCAAGATCGTCCTGGCCACCGGCGGCGGCGTGCTGGTGTGCGTGCCGGTCTTCAAGACCGTCACCCACCTCCCGCCGTTCATGGGCATCCTGCTCGGGCTCGGCGTGCTGTGGACCGTCACCGAGCTGATCCACAAGCGCAAGAACGACGAGGCCCGCGGCGCGCTGTCGGTCGCGGGCGCGCTCCAGCGCGTCGACTCGCCGAGCATCCTGTTCTTCCTCGGCATCCTGCTCGCGATCACCGTGCTGCAGAGCAGCGGCCTGCTCGCGGCGCTCGCGACCCAGCTGGATCATTCGATCGGCAACACCTCTGCGATCACGCTCTCGATCGGGCTGTCGTCGGCGGTGATCGACAACGTGCCGCTCGTCGCGGCGGCGCAGGGCATGTACAGCCTGCAGACGTTCCCGACCGATCATCACTTCTGGACGTTCCTGGCCTACTGCGCCGGCACCGGCGGCAGCATCCTCATCATCGGCTCGGCCGCGGGCGTCGCGGTGATGGGGCTCGAGCGCATCAGCTTCGGCTGGTACCTGCGCCGGGTCTCGTTGCCCGCGCTGCTCGGCTACGCCGGGGGCGCGCTGGTGTACCTCGCGCTCACCGCGGGCGGTTGAGCCTACTTGCGGCGGACGAGCGTGGCCTTGGCGATCAGCGCGGGCGGCTTCGGCGACAGCTTCGGGGACATCGCGATCGGATCGAGGTCGGTCGTGCCGCAGTAGAAGCACGCCGCGTTGAGCACGACCTCGTGGAGGCAGTCCCCGCAGGTGGTGCACTGGCCGTCGACGCGCGTGACGTGGGCGCAAGGCTCGGTCACGGACTCGGTCACTCGGCCACCTTGGCACGGGCGATCCGCGCGGCCAGCCCCGAGTAGCGATGCACGCCGCGCTTGCCGCCCGCGACGAGGATCGTGCGCGGGCCGGCGAGCACGACGCTCTCGCGCGCCCGGGTCATGCCGGTGTAGATCAGCTCGCGGGTGACCAGCGGGAGGTCGTCGTGCGGCAGGATCAGCGCGACGGCGTCCATCTCGCTGCCCTGGCTCTTGTGGACGGTGATCGCCCACGCCAGCTCGAGTCGATCGCGCAGCGCCTCGATCGAGAACACCGCGAATCGCCCGCCGATCTTGAACACCGCGCGGTAGTGGTGCGCGCCGAGGCCCTCGTCGGCGCGCACGATGACGCCCTGGTCGCCGTTGAACAGGCCCCGCTGGTGATCGTTGCGCGTGACCATCACGGGCTCGCCCGGCACGAAGTCGGGGTGCTTGGTCACCGACACGCGCGCGATCGCGCGGCCGTGCAGGTGCGCGTTGAGCGCCACCGAGCCGGTGGGCAGGCCGCGGGTGACCGCGAGCAGGCGCGCGCGGCCGAGGAGCTTCCACAGCTCCTCGAGCCGGTCGTCGTCGAGGCAGCGGCCGTCGACGAACCGCACCACGTGCTCGGCGAGCGCGATCGCGCGCGGGCCGCCGAAGTGGTGCCACATCGCGTCGGCCACGCCGGTCACCGCGTCGCGCGCCGTCGTGTCGACCCACTCGACGCCGGCGAACGCGAGCTTGGGGATCGTGCGCGGGGTCGCGAGCGCGCCGGTGCCGAACAGGCGCGGCATGGCGCCGGTGTTGACCGCCGCGGCCGCCGCGAGGATCGCCGCGCCGCGCGGGTTGCCGGCGTCCATCCGGTAGCTATGCGCGAGCACCGCCACGCTGCGGCCGGAGGTCGGATCGAGATCGACGAGGTCGGCGAGGATCTGGCCGGCGTCGATCGCCGGGAGCTGGTGGCGATCGCCGACGAGGACGAGCGGCGCGCTCGCCGGCATCGCGTCGAGCAGGGCGTCCATCAGCTCGAGATCGATCATCGACGCCTCGTCGACGATCACCGCGCCGACCGGCAGGGGCGCCTGCGCGTGGTGACCGAAGTTGTGACCGCGCGCGTCGAGCAGCCGGTGCAGGGTCTGCGCGACGGGCGGCGCCGCCACGCCGGGGCCGAGCTGGGCGGCGATCACCTCGGTGAGCCGGTTGGCGGCCTTGCCGGTCTGCGCGGCGAGCGCGACGTGCGCGACGCCGAGTTGCAGGAACCCGCGGATGATCGCGGCGGCGACGACGGTCTTGCCGGTGCCGGGCCCGCCGGTGACGACCGCGACCTTGCCGCCGAGCGCGATGCGCACCGCGCGCGCCTGCTCGGGCGACAGCGACGGATCGATCGCGACGTCGACGTCGACGCGCGGCGCGGCGAGGCGGGCGGCGAGCCGCGCCGCGACCCGGACCTCGAGCCAGCGCGACCGCTCGGTGTAGAGCGCGTGATCGTCGACGATCAGCGGCAGCCGCGCGTCGCCGACGCCGATCACCGAGTTGAACCGCGGCGACGACGTCAGCGCCGTGATCGCGCGCAGCGTCCGGGGCAGGTCGAGGTCCATGCCCGCGACCCGCGCGATGTCGATCACGAGGGTCCGCAGCTCGCCGCGCGGATCGAGCGGCAGCCGCGTGCTGCCCTGGCTCTGCGCGATCATCAGCGCGAGCACGAGGACGCCGAGCACCTCGGAGTCGCCGCCGCCGAGCCAGCGGTCGGCCGCGACCAGCTCCTCGGCGAGGTAGAGGCCCTCGTCGCCGAGATCGAGCTTCTTCGCGCCGACGCCGAGCCGGCGGAACACGTCGTCGAGCGGCGGCTGGAACCGCGCGCGCAGCGCGCCGCGCGGGTGCAGGCGATTGCTGGGTCGGAGCTTCGGGGTCATCATCCACCGATCTCGAGCAGCCAGCGAGTATAGGACTCGATCGAGTCGGGCGCCATGCGGATCGGGACGACGAGGTCGTGGCGCACGAACGCGTAGAGCAGGCCGCCGAGCCGCCGCTGGCCGCGCAGCCGATCGGCGGCGATCGCGTAGAGCCGCGCCTGGATGATGTAGTCGCGGTCGACGCGCTCCCGCGCCGCGGCCGCGAGGTCGCCGCTGCCCGCCGTGAGGAAGTCGCTCTTGTAGTCGAGCACCCACAGCTCGTCGCCCCACGCGATCAGCATGTCGATGTAGCCCCGCACCAGGCCGGTGCGCGCGCGGCCGGGCATCGGGAACGCGAACTCGACCTCGCGCGCGAGCGCGGTCGCGTCGAGCATCGACGGCAGCGTCGTGCCGTCGGTCAGCGCGAGCGGCTGCTTGAACGTCGCGTAGACGATCGCCGCGGCGTGCGCGTGGTACGCGCGATCCACGCCGTGCTCGCGGGCGGCGTCCTCGACGAGCGCCGCGATCTCCGGCTCGGCGTACCACGACGCGAGATCGACCGCGGCGCGCAGCTGCTCGAGGTCCGCGTGCTCGAACATCGCGTGCAGCATG
>JAPLLF010000625.1 GCA_026387715.1 Pseudomonadota bacterium | reverse complement strand
GCGCCGACTCGACGACGCCGCGCGCAACGATCTAGGTCAGAGCCAGAACGGTTTGCTGCCGGAGAACAGCACGTCGGAGGTACCCGCCGACGAGGTCGACAGCTCGATCTCGAAGATCACGCCTCGATGCATGCTCTGATCGTGTGGGTGGAGCTCCTGGACTTCGCCATCGACGGCGCCGACCACGGTGCCGACCTGGCGGCAATTGATCAGGCCCCACGAGCACGCGTAGAGCGGCGCGCCTGGCTGTGCGCTGTGGTTGGCGTAGGGCACGAACGCGACGGTGACCGTGCCGTTGATCGCGCGGGCGAACGGGGTCGCGGCGATCTGATCGATCCGTTTCTGCTCGTCGCTGGCCCGGCGGGCCAGGTCCGCGAGCTGCTGGTTGACGAGTGCCCGCCGCGTCTGCGCGTTGATGCGCTCGACGTCCGCACGCTCGATCTCGTGGTGCAGCCGCACCTGATCGAAGGACGTCGCCTGCGCTGCGACCGGGGGGGCCTCGGCGAGAAACTTGAGGGCGACCGCCTCCGCGCGATCATATTCGGCGATGCTCGCGCGCAGCGCCTGCTCTTCGCTGCGGATCCCGGACAGCCGTGCCCGCGTGGTGACGAGCTGATTGGTGGCCTCGATCACCTTGGGATGCGCCTGGGTCAGGATGGTCGGGCGGACCCAGCTGTCGTTGAAGTAGTAGAACGCGTTGACCGTGACGTACATGACCAGGCCGATCAGGATCGCGACGAGCGCGAACACGCCGAACGCCTTGTAGAGGCGCACGATCGCTTGCTGAAGTGGCCCACCGTTTGGTCGCGCGGTCGACGATGTTGGATGGAAACTCCCCATACCCGGACATCCATACCGCATTCGGGCTCGACGGCGCCAGCACAGCCTGAACGGCCACCGTGATCGAGCTGACACGGGCGGACTTCCGCACGGTGGGCGTCAAATGATCCGTGCTATGGAATCCACGTGTTGCTACGTCACGTGGTCCTGACGGTTGCGGGACTGGCCGTCCTCGGCCTGGGCGTGTACCTGTTCGTCGAGATCAGGGCGGGCGCTGTCGAGGTCAAGACCGTCGAGCGTGTCGAGACGGTCGAGGCAGGCGAGGGCAGGGCTGCCCGCGTCGCGGACGTCTCGCAGCGGCCTTCGAGGCCGGACGTCAAACCGCTGCCCAAGCCGGTCGTCCGCGATTCCAACCCGGCGCCGTTCCGACCCAACAACATGGGGTCGACGTCGACGTCGGGGAGCGTGGTGCCGGTGGATGCCGGCCTGCCCGCGGATCTCGCGAACATGACCAACGATCAGCTCATGCCCGAGGCGAACAAGGCCTTGGACCGCCGCGAGCTGGACGCGGCGGTCGAGATCGCGGGCAAGGTGCTCAAGGACGATCCAAACAACGTCTGGATGTTGCGTGTCATGGTCTCGGCGGCGTGCCTGCAGGGTGATGCGGCCGTCGCGCAGAAGCACTACCTGTTGCTGGCTGGCACCGATCGCGAGGAGATGGCGACGCGGTGTTCGCGCTACGGGATGACGTTGGACGCCGCGGCCGAAGGATCCGACCACTGAAGATCGGACGCCGTGACGTGTGTTAGTCCTGACGCGAGATGATGGCGAGCAATCCATTTCCTGAGAACTCGAAGGACTACTGGGAGTTTCGGTTCACCAACGACTGGGAGACCCAACACGGTCCCGCGCAGACGCGGTTCTTCGTCCAGCTCGCGCTCAACAGCTTCCCTGCCTGGTTGACGTCGTACCTGGAGACCACGCAAGCCAGCTTCTGCGACTGGGGCTGTGCGCAGGGGGACGGGACCGCGCTGCTGGCAGAGCGGTTCCCGGGCCATGCGGTGTGTGGGGTTGATTTCTCGGCAGCCGCGATCGAGACGGCACGGGTGCGCCACCCAGGCGTGCACTTCGACACGGTGAACTTGCTCGAGCAGCCAGCGGTGGAACCGTTCGCCGTGCTGTTCTCCTCGAACACGCTCGAGCATTTCGCCAGGCCGTTCGAGGTCCTAAATACGCTCGCCGCGTCCGCCCACCGGGTGATCATTCTCCTCATCCCATTCGAGGAGTTCGAGCGCTTCCACGAGCACGAGGCCACCTTCGAGCCGGGGAACATTCCACTGTTCCTCGACAACGGCTTCTCGCTGGTGCACCGCGCCAGCTTCGATACGCGGCGCCCCCCGACCAGCTGGGATGGCAAACAGATCCTCCTGGTCTATGCGCGGCCCGACGCGCAGCTCCGACAGCTCGTCCTGGCCGATGCGGGCCCCACCGACGCGCGGCTGGGCGAGCTCGCGGCGATGGTGGTGCCGGGTCCCAACGGGCCAGCGCGCGAGGAGGCGCTCGCGCAGCCTGCCGAGCTCGAGCGCACCCGCGATCGACTCGCCGAGCTGGAGCGCTATGTCCTGGACAAGGAGCGCTACATCGCGGCGCTCAACGACGAGCTGCTCGTGCCGCGTTCCCAGCGGCTCCAGCTGGAACGAGCGGTCGCGGAGCACGCGGTGTACGTACTCGACAAGGAGCGCCACATCGCGAACCTCACCCGCGAGGTCGAAGCCCTGCGCAAAGAGCGGCTGAAGCTGCGCTCGATGGTCGGGGTTCGGGCGAGCGTGAAGCTCGGGCGGGTGATCCGGAAGGTGCGAGCGACCGTCGATCTGACGCGGACCAGCTACGAACAGGAGGGTGCGCGCGGCGTCCTCCGAGCGTGGACCACCCGGCGTGCGCAGGCACCTACGTCCGCCACGGACGCAACGACGCACTCGTGGCCCTACGAGTCGATCGAGTTGCTCAAGGACATCGAGGTCGAGGCCATCGATCGCAGCTTTGCCTTCGAGACGAAGCACGCCCCGTTCGCGGTCGTCACCACCGTCAAGAACGAGGAGCGGCGCATCGAGACGTTCCTCGCCGATATCACGAAGCAGACGGTGCTCCCTGAAGAGCTCGTCATCGTGGATGGCGGCTCCACCGATGGCACGCGCGACATCATCCGGCGGTGGGCCGCCGAGAACGCGGGGTGGGTGCGCTTCGAGGAGGGGGAGTCCATCAACATCGCCCGCGGCCGCAACCTCGGGGTCGGCTTGACGACCCGGCCGGTGATCGTCTTCATCGATGCGGGCTGCCGACTCGACCCTGGTGTGTTTGCGAACCTCTACGGCCCGTTTGCGGAGTCCAACCCGGACCTCGTGGGGGGCATCTACCACGCCGTCACGGACACCGAGCACGCGCAACACTTCCTCTCCAACTGGAACGAGGTCGTGTGGAAGGAGTTCCTGCCGTCCGCCCGCTGCCTCGCGGTCCGCAGGGACCGGTTCGTCCAGGTCGGTGGGTTCCCCGAGTATCTGACGCTGACGGGCGAGGACACGCTGTTCGACATCGAGTACCGCCGGGTGTCCGAGCGCTGGGTGTTCAATCGCAAGGCGCAGGTGTTGTGGGATGCGCCCACGACCGCCACCGCGGCGCAGCGCCTGGCGATCTCCTACACGCGCGGCGATGGCGAGAGTGGCATCGGCGACTTCGCGTTCCGCCTCGGCGAACAGCCGGATCCCTCGAGCATCCGCGCCAAGCAGCTGGAGGGCTACCGGGAGGGCCGCACGCGACGCGCACGCATCGAAGTGGAGCGCCGCGGCGTGCGTAGCGTGGTCCTGCTGTTCTCCGGCGTCTCGTTCACCGACATCGGTGGCGGACAGCGCGCCACGCAGCTGGCGCTCGAGCTCGTGCGGCGCGGACACAAGGTGGTGTTCGTCCACCAGTACCCGCGCTATGGCGATCAGGTTCACAAGCTGTTCTTCGATATCGACTACACGCTGCTCGAGCTCTACTTCCACACGGACTTCGACGTCGCCGAGTTCGCCGCGCGGTACGCACCCCTCGAGGTGGCGGTCACGGTCATCACCGAGTTCCCGCATCCCCACTTCCAGCAACAGGTCGAGCTCCTCAAGACCCAGCTACCGCGAGCGAAGTACGTCTTCGACTATATCGACCTCTGGGACTCGTCCCTGGGCGGTGACTGGTTCGATCCGAAGGTGGAGCGCGAGATGCTCGCGCGTGCGGACGTGCTCGTCGCGTCGGCGAGGACCTTGAAGGAGAACCTCGAGGGCAAGGCCTCGCGTGAGGTCCACATGCTGGCCAACGCCGTGAACACCCGGCTCTTTCAGGGGACGCACGCCTACCCACGCCCCAGGGAGCTCTCGTCGCTGCGGCCGTACGTACTCTACGTCGGGTCGCTCTACGGCGAGTGGTTCGACTGGAAAGCGATGGAGGCCGCGGCCCGCGAGCTTCCCGACATGGACCTCGTCTTCATCGGGGACGACAAGGGCGTCGAGCAGGCTGCAGCGCTCGCGCGTGCGTTCCCGACCGTCATCTTCCTGGGGCCCAAGCCGCAGCGTGAGCTCCCCGCCTATCTGCACCACGCCCATGTCTGCATCATCCCGTTTCGCGCCGATTGCGCGATCACCAAGTACGTCAACCCGCTCAAGGTGTACGAGTACCTGGCCATGGGCCGCCCGGTGGTGGCCTCCGGGATGGACGACCTGATCGACATGCCGGGCGTGACGCTGTCGGAGTCCAGCGAGGACTTCGGCCGAGCGATCCGGGCCGCGATCGCGGCGCCGTTCAACACGGCCGAGGTCGCGGGGTTCATCGAGCGCAACAGCTGGATCGCACGCGTCACCGCGCTCGAGGCGCTGCTCGGAGTGACGACGACACACGCGTGATCCCAGGCGGCGATGGTCGAGGATCACCGACCGAGGCGGCGACGGATCTTGGTGGCCTGGCTCTTCACGAGCCCGGCCACTCTGGTGGCCGCGCGCATCGTTGCATTGGCGGAAGCGACGTTCTCCACCGGGGCCGGCAGCTCCGGCCTGGCCACGAAGTACCACAGCTCCGTGAGGTAGGTGCTCGCCAGCCAGTGGCCGAGCTCCTCGCGCTCGAGGCTGTTCGGGAGCGATCGGAAGTAGGCCACGTCCGCCTCGAAGCAGGCGAGGTGGGCGTCGAGCAGCCCATCCACCTTGGCTTTGAGCGACGCCGGGATGTGCGCTTCGGCGCGCTTGCGCACCAGCTCGTCGCGGGCGCGCTCCGCGTTCGCGACCTCCTCGTCCGCCGCGGCGACGGAGTTGAGGAGCTTGGGCACGAGCCCGTGGGTCGTGAGCAGCTCCTGGTAAGCACCGAGCCGGTAGTACTGCGAGACGTCGTAGGTCTTGCCAGGCATTTGATGGGAGAGGAATGCCTGTCCATCCACCGGGTCCAATAGACTCAACCCGAACTGTCCGAAGTGGCACTCTTTGGCGATCTGGCCGAACGAGAATGCGTTGGGTGCGGTCAGATACAAGAGACCACCTGGCTTCAGCATGCGACTGAGGTGGGTAATCAGCACCGGTGGAATCGGAACGTGCTCGATGACGTTGTCGCAGGTGATGATGTCGAACCGTCCGAGCGGCTCGAGCGCCGACCAATCCATCGCCGAGAGGGCGTGGAACTCGACGCCCTGGTCCGGAGAATCGGAACGGTTGAGGTGGGCGAGCTCGAGGAGCCGTTGGTCGATCTCGATCCCCTGCGCGGTGGCCCCCGCGCGGGCCGCCGCGATGCAAACGCCTCCGTAGCCGCTCCCCACGTCGAGCAGGCGGAGCCCCTCCAGGGAGGGGACGAACTTCAGGAGCGTCTGGACGACCTGGGCGGCGCGCTCGTTGGTGCTCAGGGCGTAGTCGAGCCACACCTTGCTCTCCGGGGCCTGTTCGCCACTCCCCAGCTCGTGCTCGAGGGCTGCGCGGAACGCGGAGGGTTGACCATCGATCTTCAACGCGTGAGGTTGAGCTGCAGGCGGCGTCGAGTTGGTCACGGTGGGCGGTATTTACGCGCCTTCGCAGGCTCGGTGGAAGCTCGTTCCGCTCGCCATTCCGGGCGGCTACCCTCGACTTGACTCGGCGCGTTGAATCAGCTAAACGCTCGAATGTTCGATCGTTGAACCTGACCGTGGCGATCTTTGAGGGCAAGCGGTCGGGCCCAGCTCGGCGGTGGTCCGGCGGATCGTGCTCGACGCAACGAACCTGTCCGCAGCCGAGCTCACCCAACGCGTGCGAGCCCTGGGCGCGCGGTTCTCCACGAGTGTCGAGATCTTCGTGTTTGCGGCCGACCAAGGTGCGATGTACCGCGCGATCCGGCTCCTGCACGCCGAGGGCTGGCTCGCCCGCGTGATCGACGGCCCGACCCACAAGGCGCTCGTCTTTCAAGCTGGGTCGAGCTCGCTGTCGACGGACGAGTACGTGGCGCAGCTGTGGAAACAGCTGATGTTGCGCGCGGCTCCACCGCGCGACCCAAACGCCAAGACGACGCCACCCGAAGACCCGGTCTTCCGCTGGCTGGCGACGCGGGCGCGCGGCTCCGCGGAGGCACTGACACGCATCGGTCGGGAGCACGGGCCCGCGAACCGGGCGCGCACGCTCGCCGAGATCGTGCGGACGGCGACCACGCGCCAGACCAAGTGGCTCAAGACCTACGTGAAGCGCCGCGTCCGTGCAGCGCGCCCGCGCGAGGTCCCGGCCAGCGCGCAAGCGGTTCGTGATGCGCTGGTCGCAGAAGCCGCCACGTTGCCCACCAGCAATGGCAGCCAGTACTACGCACCCTTCGCGGTCCGGGTCGGCGTGGTCACCGACGACGTGCTGCTCCATGCGATCGAGGACACCGCGACGTTCGTCCGGCTCGGTCCAGCGGATGCGGGAACCGCCGCGATGGACATGTTCCTGTTCGTGGCGTGCTGGCAAGGGGGTGGTGCCTGGCCCAAGATCGGCGTGCCTGGGTCGACCTCGCGACGCCAGCTTCACGCCGCGATCGAACGGCTGAACTTGCGCGGCATCCCGACGGTGTTCTGGTCGATCGAGGACCCTCCGCACTATCACGACTTCGTCGATATCGCGCAGCGCTGCAGCCACGTCTACACGACGGCGGCCGAGACCGTCGACGCCTACCGGCGCGACTGCGGCAACAGCCAGGTCGGCGTGTGGCCGTTTGCGGTCAGTCCTCGCGCGCACCATCCGATCGGCAGCGGCCGACTCCGGCGACCGGCGATGTTCTTCGCAGGCTCGTGGTACCGGCAGTACCCCGAGCGCGAGGTCGACATGGCCAACGTGTTCGACGGCGTGCTGGCCGCCGGGCGCGAGCTCATCGTCGCCGACCGATGTTACGTCCGCGGCAACCCGGGCTTTGATTTTCCGCCGATCTACCGGCCGTACACGTATCCACCGATCGATCACGCGCCGTTGCAGCAAGTCCAGAAGCTGTTCGACTGGTGCCTCAACTTCAGCTCGGTCAAGCACAGCCCCACCATGCTCGCCAACCGCGTGCCCGAGTTGCTGGCGCAAGGCGCGGCGGTGATCTCCAACTACAGCCGGTCGGCCGATCTTCGCTACCCGAGCGTGTTCACGCTCACCGATGCCGGACAGGTCGGCGACCTGGTGTCGGGACTTCATGGGCCCGATCTGCGAGCGCACCAGCAGCTCGGCGTTCGCACCGTGTTCGAAGGCCACACGTATGTCGATGCCCTGGCGCAGGTGTGCGAGGACGTCGGGCTGGCCGTCAGCCGTCCGACCCGCCGCGTGCTGATCATCGCCGACCAGGTCACCGAAGCCGTGCGCGCGACGCTGGCCGCGCAGACGTTGACCGAACCACACACGCTGATCGCCGCCGACCAGCTGACGCCAGCGGCGCTCGCGGATCACGACTTCGTGACCTGGTGGCCCGCCGACGCCGGCTACGGCGCGTTCCACTTGCAGGATCAGCTGCACGCGTTCAAGTACACGAACGCGCGCTACGTCCGGACGGGGACGCCGGCGCACGAGTTCACCGACGAGGTGCTCGGCAAGAGGGGCGTGCTGTTCGCGGCGCGCGAGCTCGCGTTCGACCAGCTTCGAGGCGAGCTGGCCGGGCAGCTGCCGGGCGGCTACGTCGTGCCGTCGGTCGACGAGCTCACGCCGATCGACGACCCCGGCGAACCGGCGCAGCTCACGATCGTCGTCGCCCAGCGTGATCAGGCCGTCCGCGTGTGGAGCAAGATCTTCCTGCCGGCGCGCCGCGGCCCGGGGCGCCCTGCGGTCGACCTCCTCCTCCTCGATGACGACTCGACCGATGCGACCAGCCGGGCGTGGCTGCGCCGGATGGCGCGACACCCCGGCGTCCGGGTGGCACCAGCCGCGGGCACGTGGGCAGCCCACGTCGCGACGCCGTACGTGCTCGTCGTCGACGTCGACGACATGATCGTGTTTGGCGCGCTGGCGCAGCTGGTGCCGGCGCTCGCGACCGCACCCGCGGGCGCCCTGGTCGTCACCGAGTTGCTCGATCTCGGGGCCGTGTCGCGCAGGTCGGATCCGGAAGCCGCCCGCGTGAAGCTCCGCTTGGTGCCCGCGACCAGGCCACCGACGACCACGAGCGGCGTCATCGTCCCGACCGAGTTGCTCGTCGGGCTCGCCGGCCAGCCCCTCGACGTCGCCACGTTGGTCGCGCGGGCCCCAGCGGTCGTGGGCGCCTCGATCTCGGTCGTGGCGAGCTACGGGCGCAAGGAATCCAGTCGATGAAGCAGTACAAGGTGACCGTCGTGTTCGGCACCCGGCCCGAGGCGATCAAGATGTGCCCGCTCGTGCTGCGCCTGCAGGCCGATCCGCGGTTCGCGACCCGCGTGGTGGTCACTGCACAGCACCGCGCCATGCTCGACTCCGTCCTCGAGTGTTTCGGCGTACGCCCCGATATCGATCTCGACCTGATGACCGCGGGGCAGAGCATCGCGCAGGTGGCGTCCGGCGTCCTGCGTGGCGTCACCGAGGTGCTGGCTGCGGACCGGCCCGACCTCGTGCTCGTGCACGGCGACACCTCCACGGCGCTGGGCGCAGCCCAGGCAGCGTTTTATCTACAGATTCCGGTCTGTCACGTCGAGGCCGGACTGCGCAGCGGCGACATCCACTCGCCGTTCCCGGAGGAGTTCAACCGGCGCGGCATCAGCCTCATCGCCGCGCTCCACCTGGCGCCGACGCGGCTCAACGTCGCCAACCTCGAGCGCGAGGGTGTGCCCCCGGCGGCGATCACGCGCACCGGCAACACCGTGATCGATGCGCTCAACATGGTCATCGCGGCTGACTACCAGTTCTCGGATCCGGAGCTGGCGAAGCTCGATCCGAGCCGGCGCATGATCCTGATGACCTGCCACCGACGCGAGAACCTCGGCGAGCCGATGCGCGCGATCTTTTCGGCGATGGCGCGCATCGTGGCCGACCTGCCCGATGTCGAGCTGGTGTTTCCGGTCCACCCCAACCCGAAGGTGCGAGCGCTCGCCGACGAGGTGCTCGCAGGTCGACCTCGGATCCACCTGATCGAGCCCCTCGATTACGTGCCGTTCGCCAACCTCATGCAGCGCTGCCACCTCGTGCTCACCGACTCCGGTGGGATCCAGGAAGAGGCACCCGCGCTCGGCAAGCCGGTCGTCGTGTTACGCACCGAGACCGAACGCCCCGAGGCCGTCGAGTCCGGCACCGTCGTGATGGCCGGGGTGGACGGAGACCGGATCTACGAGATCACGCACCGGCTGCTCACCGACGACGCTGCGTACCAGCAGATGGCGAAGGCGGTGAATCCGTATGGCGACGGGACGGCGTGTACGAAGTCGGTCGAGGCCATCGGGGCCTACCTCAGCTCCCGGTGATTCGCCCCTGCGAGCTTCCACCAGGCCTACGAAGTCGCGTACATACCGATCACCGTGAGCAACTCGACGCCGCCCGCAGCGCAACCCTCCGCGTTCCGTACTGCCCTCGAGAAGGACTTCTTCGCCAATGGCACGGAGGTCACCGAGAGCGCGAAGGTGTGGCTCGACTACGCGCTGAGCACCAACAAGCGCGGCGCGGAGGTCGTCCAGACGCTCCTGACGTTCGTCCCCTCCCTCGAGCGACTCCGCGTGCTCGACGTGGGGAGCGGCTACGGCGGCGTTTGCATCGCGGCGGCCCGCGTGGGGGCAACCGCGGAGGGCATCGAGATCGACGCGCGACTCCTCAAGTTCGCTCATCTCAACCGGTCCGAATCGCCGAACCTGGGCGTCGAGTTCCATGCGATCTCGGCGATGGACTGGTCGGCGCTCGCGCCGCTCGGACAATTCGACGTCATCACCTGCGACAACGTCATCGAGCACGTTCCGGTCCCCCCGGTGCTGATCATCCACCTCCGGCGCCTGCTGAAGCCGGGCGGGCTCTTGTACCTGACCGTCCCCAATGCATTCTCGTTCGGTCAGATCGCCAAGGAGTGCCACTTCGGACAGTTCGGGTTGAGCCTCCTGGACCCGGTGGATGGCCAGGCATTTCTCCGCGAGCAGATGCCCTGGGCGACCTACGACGTCTCGCACTACTACCGGCTCGGTGCCTACCAGGAGCTGCTCACGATCCACGGGCTTGCGCCCAGGCTCCTCAACTCCGTCGCGGCGGCAGACGAGGAGGTCGCGAACGCGGAGCGGGCCCGCGACGAGCTGGTGCGCCAGCGCGCCCAGGCGCACATCCCGGCGCCATTCAAAGCCAAGGTGGATGGGCTGATCGACGCCCATCTCGCCTGCTTCGACGCGGACGTGGCCCTGTTTCGCTCGCTTCCTCCCGGCCTCGAGCGGACGGAGTTCGGCCACTGGCTGGCGAGAACGTACCTGACGGAGCTGTGGTACTTCGTGGCCAGGCCGGGGTTGCCGCCGCCGGAGCCGATGGCTTCCACCACGCCAACGATGCGTGCGGTGACCAAGACTGCCACCAAGATCGTCAAACTCGTAAAGCGGCAGGCCGCCACGATCCGCCGCCGCCTCGCTCGGCGATCGCGAGCGGTCGTTCAAGGAAGCTCCGACATGACCCAGTCTGACGTCGCGAAGTCGGCCAACGACGAAATCGAGAAGCTGGTCAAGGACGAATCCGATCGATACTTCGAGGAGAACCACTCCTCGCCCGAGGAGCAAGCGGCGCATCGGTTCGATCACATGCGGCATGTTCGGTCGCTGGTCTGGTTGAGCAGCCTCGACTTGAAGAACAAGCGGATCCTCAACCTGGGTGGCCCGTGCCTGTCGACGCGGATCATCAATAGATACTTCTCACTTGATACGTTGACGTACACAGAGTTCGAGCTGAGGACCAGATTTCCGTATCCCGATCATTCGTTCGATATCGTGATCAGCCAGGAGGTGATCGAGCACATCTTCGACATCGAGATCGGACATGCCACGACCCTGACGGGAGTGAAACACGTCCTCGATGAATGCCGCAGAGTGCTGGCGCCGGGGGGCACGATGTTCTTGACCACCCCCAATGCGTCGAGCACCTGGATCATTCAGCGTGCGCTGTTGCAGCAACCGCCGATGGTGTACGAGCCCCATTTTCGGGAATTCACGTTCGTCGAGATGAAGGATCTGATCGCAGCATCCGGGTTCGAGCTCGCACGGGCTGGCACCGAGAAGGTGTGGCATCACCTGTGGAACTTCGGGCCGATCGAAGAGTTCATGCGGAATACCGGATACTCGCTCGAGGATCGCGGCGACGATACGTTCGTGATCGCGCGCAAGCCGTGATCAGCGTCGGGCGAAGCGTCGGCGGATCCCGGCGACCCGGGTCTTGACGGCGGAGGCCACGGCGGAGGTCAGCCTCGCAGCTCGGTCGCTGCGGTTCTCGCCTTTTTCGAACGTGAGCTTGATCCACTTCGACACCTGCCACAGCTCGTTCATCTTCACGCGTTGCAACAGCGACTGCGGCGGCGCGATCCGACGATACGACAGGCCGAGGCCGGCGCGAAGCTCCCACGGGAAGACGCCGCGCTGCGGTCGCGCCGCCGGCGGAAGGACGTGGTCGACGAACCGAGGCAGGTAGTTGACCAGCAGCTTCTGTGAGTGACCTTCCCGCGGCCACATGCGATTGCTGGTGCCGACGACCATCACGCGACCTCCTGGGCGGAGCACGCGATCGATCTCCGCGAGCACGCCGCGTCGCATGGCGTGCGGAACGTATTCGAGGACGCTGTTGCAGCTCACCAGATCGAACGCGTTGTCGAGATAGGGCAAGCTGCGGGTGTCGGCGAGCTGGACGAAGTCGATGCGCGACGCCACGCCGTAGCGAGCCGCGTTTGCCCTGGCGAGCTCGACCCACTTGGGGTCGACTTCAACCGCCGTGACGTGCGCGCCGAGCATCGCGAGCATGATGGACGTCGCGCCGATGTTGAACCCGAGCTCCAGCACCGCACGCCCCGAGATCCACGGCAGACTCGACGCGTAGTGGGGGCGGCTATGCTTCCACGCAAAGTCGGCATATCCACCGACCCACAGGTGATCCGGATCGAGGTTCATGGCGGTCGCGATCGCGCGGAAGCGCGCGTTGGCCGCTTGATCGACGATCGCTAGCGGTGCGGCGCTGTCGATCGGTGGAGCACCGGCGGCTCGTGGCGCAGAGGTCGTCACGTAGTCCTTGGGATTGGCAAACTCGTAGCCTTCCGCTTGGAGCCCGCTGACGACCCACGGGCGCTGCAGCGCCTTCATGGTCCTTGCGAGAGCGAGAATGTCGGCCGGGCGATTGCCGGCGTGAATATAGCCAGCGTTCTCCGGAAGCACCCACGCGCCGAAGGCGTCCTTGACTGGATAAGGCAGGAGTTGGCCGCGTCGAGCTCGTCCAAGTGCGTATTTTCGTCGCTCCAGCGCGAGCGGATAGAGCCTGCTGACCGCTGCATACACGTCACCTGGAGCCAGGTAGTGTGGAGTCGTCCATCCCTGGGGGTGAATTCCGACGTCTTCCAGGATCGCGCGACCTTCGGTAATCCGCGTCATCGCCTCATCAGCGAAGAAGCCTTTGATCCGGAGATTATTCGGCTTATCCCAGAACTCCCAATCGATCAGGCTGCCACCCGTCGGATTCTTCAGCGACTTGTACTGGTGCGTGTAGCCATGTTGAAAGCTCGTACCGCCGATCGCTTGCGCGCGCTTCACCAGCGCGAGTTGATGTGGCGCCTGTCGCCACGTGGTTTGCACACCGTCCGGGGAGACGTAAAGCGGGACCACCGTCATGACAAACGGCACGCCGCATTCTTCGAGCACGTCGAGGGTCTTGCCGAGGCTCACGATGTCGGCGGCCGGGGATAGATCCTCGAGTCGGAAGATCGTCTTGGGAAGCTCCGTCGCGCCAGGTGTGACCATGGAGCCCAGGAGGTCGCAAGCGACGCGATACAGTCCAGCTGACTTTTCACGTTTGAGCTCGAACAACGGATCTCCAGCGACGAACCAAAATGCGCCGGATTGCACGATGAACGGCCTCGGTTCATGGTTGCCGCGCGTATCGTGTGGTTCGTCGATTGTCACGCTGGCATGAATGACGCACGACGATGATGCGGTGATCAGCGACAGGTTGCCGCCCATGCTCGCAAATCGTCGGTCGCGGTAGGCAGCATGACCTTGCCAGCGTTTCACGCCGCCTGTGCGAGTAATTCCAAGCGGCTGAAACCGTGATGCCAACGATGCGTGCGACGACGACGAGTCTTCGATCCACGTGATGGGCGCACCACCAATCGCGTCGCGTACGAGGGCAGGGTAGTCGGGATTTGTGGCACCGATCCCCAGGTAAAATGTTCGAAGCGAGTGGGTCGCCTCGCGGGGTTGGTAGGCGCTTGCCAGTTGCAGTCGCACACCCTCAACGCCGGGGCAGCCGCCGAGGAGGTTTTGCAACATCACCGCACTCAGACGTGCGCGGTCGGAGCTTTCATACAGGACGAGGACCTCACCAGCGAGCATGACGACCCGTAGCATAGGCGTTGGTCAGGCGGAGGTACACCGCCTCGACCTCGCTGGCCAGCACGTCCCAGGTTCGCGCTCGCCGCACCCACGCGGCGGCGGTCTGCCCGAGGCGCTCGCGCTGGGGCCGATCGCCGACGAGCTCGGCAAGGATGCGGCTCAGGTCCGCGCGGTCACCCTTGCGGAATAGCCGGCCGGTGACGCCATCGGTGATGATGTCGGACAGCGCGGCAACGTCGGAGGCCAGCACGGGCTTGCCCATCGCCATCGCCTCGAACGACTTGATCGGTGACACCAGCTCGCACACCAACGTCGGAATGCGCGGCAACACGAGCAGATCGAGGATCGCGTAGTAGCTCGGCGCCTCGGCGGCCGGGATGCGGCCGGTGAAGGTCACCAGGCCGGACAACCCGAGCGCGGCGGCCTGTTCGGTCAGCGGCCCGCGCTGCTCACCGTCTCCGACGATCAGCACCGCGAGCTGCGCGCGAAGCGTGTCCGGTAACGCCGCAACGGCGACGAGCAGATCATCGAGGCCCTCGTAGCGGCGGAGCGAGCCGACGTAGCCCACCACGACCTTGCCGGCGAGGCCGAGCGCCGCCACGCGGGCAGGATCGGGCGGCTGGGGCGTGAACGCCGTGACGTCCGCGGCGTTGCCGAGCAGCGAGAGCTTGTTCGCAGGCACGCCGGCAGCGGACAGCACGTCGGCGACCCCGGAGGTGATCGCGAACGTGTGGTCCGCGGCGGTGGCGGCCTGCGCCTCCAGGCGTTCGATCAACCGGTAGTGATCGGAGCCTGCGTAGTGCGGTGACGCGACGGTCTTCGACACGTGCCACAGGCCGCGGACCTCGTAGATCACCGGCACCCCGAGCCGGCGACCGACCTCGACCGCGGCCAGCCCGACGTTGTAGTTCGAGGCCGCGTGAATCACCGTGGGCCGCAACGCCCGGCACTGGGCTTCCAGCGCATCGGCGGCTTCGCGGTGATACGCCTCGAGCGCACGCGCGTAGCGCAGCTTGGCGCGGGTGGGCGCGAAGTGGTGCGGGACGCCGTCGTGGTCGAGCCGACGAGGTGGCAG
>JAPLLF010001079.1 GCA_026387715.1 Pseudomonadota bacterium | reverse complement strand
GCGTAGCTCGAGCGCGGCCTTGGCGAGGCGCACGACGAGCGGCGCGATCACGAGCCCCCATCCACCCATGGTCTCGACGCCGCCGAACATCGCGACGACCACGACGAAGCCGGGCAACTGCAGGTGGCCACGTCGCGCGAGCATCGGGCGGACGAGGTTGTCGATCGTGCTGATCACGAGGACGCCGACCGAGGCCATGACGATGCCGGCCGTGGTGCGCCCGGTGACGGCGAGGCCGATGGCGATGGGCACCCAGACGAGCGCGCTCCCGATGGCCGGCAACACCGACGCGCACAGCGTGAGGAAGCCGAGCGCGAAGGCGTGGGGGACGCCGAGCGCGATGAACGCGATGGTCGCGGCGAGCGCCTGCAGGAGGCCCGCGCCTCCGATGCCGATCAGGAGCCCCCGGCCGGTCTCGAAGAACGCGTGGTGGAAGACGTCGAGCGAGCGCGTGGACAGCGGCGTGTGGTCGCGGATCCACGCCCACCACGTCGGACCCTCGATCAGCACGCCGTAGGTCCCGGCGACGAACACGAAGATGCCGATGCCGGAGCGCGTGGTCGTCCCGGCGATCGACGACGCCATGGCCCACGCCTGCTCGCGTTGATCGATCAGCAGCTGGAGCGGATCGCTCGTTCGCCGGGTGTCGATGAAGCGCCCCGACTCGACGACCTGGACGATCAGTCCGTAGGCGTCCATGGCGACCGACGCGATGACGATGCCCAGCGGGATCGCGACGAGCAACAGGAGCATCGTCGTGAGCGCGGCGGCGAGGTGACTTCGCCCGCGGAGCGCGCGCGTCAGCGGGGTGTGCAGCACGCGCAGGCCTTCGGCTGCCCACACCGCGAGGATCACCGCGGGCGCCATGGGCACGACGAACACCGTCGCGGCGACGACGAGCGCGCCGGCGATCCACGTGAGACGGTGCGCTTCGGCCATCAGGACCGCCGGTGAAGGTAGATCAGGGCGTGGTTGTTGGCGGGCATGGCGATCGTCTCCACGAGGTGCATTTCGTGCGCCACGGCCGCGACGCGGAGCTCCTCGACGTCGCGGAGACCCCAGCGTGGATCACGCTGCCGCAGCGACCGATCGAACGCCTCGTTCGAGGGCGCCGTCTCACCGGCGAAGCGATAGGGGCCGTAGGTGACGAGCACCCCACCCACCGGGAGCGTGCGTCTGGCGCCGGCGAACAACCCGAGCGTCGCCTCCCACGGCGAGATGTGGATCATGTTGATGCAGACGATCGCGTCGGCGTGGGCGAGCGGCCAGGCCAGGCTCGCGGCATCGAGCGGGAGGGGGGTGTCCAGGTTCGCCAGCGCGCTATCCGCGCGCCAGGCCGCGATGCTCGCGCGGGCCGTGGCGTCGGGGTCGGTCGGCTGCCACGCGAGGTGCGGCAGGCCACGCGCGAAGTGGACGGCGTGCTCGCCGGTGCCGCTCGCCAGCTCGAGCACCACGCCGCTCGGGGGCAGCACGCGCACGAGCACTTCGAGGATCGGGTCCTGGTTGCGCGC
This sequence comes from Pseudomonadota bacterium, assembly GCA_026387715.1. Classification (GTDB taxonomy): domain Bacteria; phylum Myxococcota_A; class Polyangia; order Haliangiales; family Haliangiaceae; genus JABFXX01. The sequence goes on along the minus strand of JAPLLF010001079.1, from coordinate 19,019 downwards.
GGTCGCGGGCGCGTGCTGCTTCATCGGGTGCGCGGCATCTCAGAACGTCGCCGGAATCGCGTACTCCACGCCCAGCGCGCGACCGGTCATCGCCAGCTCGTCGTCCGTCAGCGGGCGGTCGTAGATCAGGATCCGCGTGATCATGCCGGTGTAGAACTCGGCGCCGAGCGTCCGCTCCGCGCCGATCGTGAGCGCACCGGTCAACGCGGTGGCCGTGGCCGTCACGACCTTGGTGCCGCTCGCGGTCGAGCTGTTGAGATGGATGGTCGCGGCGACGTTCGCCGGCCCGGCGGCGAGGCGTCCGGCGAGCACGACCCAGGTCCCCGCCGTCGCGACAGGTGACTGCGCCTTGAACTCCATCGTCGCGGGGCGGATCATCGTGTACGGGTGATCGGAGCGATCGACCCCCGCGGTGAACCCGCTGTTGTTGCCACCCTCGTGGATGGTGCCGAAGATCTGGTTCCGGTCGACCGCGCCGGTGTTGCGCTGCGTGCCGTTGTTGACGACCGCGAACCACGTGAGGCCGCCGCCGGCCACGAGCCCCGCGAAGGCGGTGGTGTCGGTGCCGGCCATGCGTGCCGACCCCGGGAACGCGAGCGCGGCATGCCCGTTGATCGCGTTGGACGTGTACGTGATCGTGCCCGCGGTCGTGGTGACGTTGTCCCCGAACCCGGTGACCTGATTCTCCCAGGTGGTGGCGGTGGCGCCGAAGTTGGCGTCGAGGTCCTCGATCAGGCCGAGGGTGACGATGCGTGCCGGGGCATCGGGCGGCGGCGCCGTATCGGGTGGCGCGTCAACGACCGCGTCAACGCCGCCATCGGCGCCCCCGTCGATCGGGAGCTCACCATGGCCCTGGAACGCGCACGCCGCGAGCGTCGAGCACGTGAGCAAGATCCATCGCACCCCCCAACAGTATGCGGAATCCGCGCGCCCGGGAGCCGGTTTCGTCTGGCTTCCGCCGAGGCGGCCATGCTTGGCGAGGCGGGTATGCTGGCAGGCCAGATGTTGACCGCCGCACGTGGGTTGCTCTCCGACGCGAGCCGGTCGTACTCGCGCCACGGCGGGCGGATGCTGGCGAGCGCGGTCGCGTTCTCGGCGCTGCTCTCGATCGCGCCGCTGCTGTACATCGCGCTCGGCGCCGCGGGCTTCGTGATCGACGATGCGGCGGGGCGCGCGAGCGTCCTGCAGGATCTCGGGCGCTGGATCGGCGACGACGCCGCGAGCACGATCTTCACGCTCCTCGAGCGCGCGGGGGAGCACGCGCAGACCGGGCTCACCAAGGTGCTCGGCGTCGCGGTGCTGGTGTACGCGTCGACGCGGCTGTTCAGCCAGATGAAGGGCGCGCTCAACCAGATGTGGAACGTCCACGGCAAGCCCGGTCGCGGGTTTCGCGCCAAGCTGCTCACCCAGGTGCGCAAGCGCGGCCTGTCGCTGCTCCTGGTGCTGCTCGTGGGCGTGCTGATCATCGCCGTCGTGGCGGTCAAGACGGTCCTGTCGGCGTCGACGCACGCGTTCGGCTACAGCGGTGCGCGGACCATGTTGCGTGCTGCCGAGATGGTCGTCTCGCTCGCGACGACGACGGTGATGTTCGCGGCGCTGTTCAAGTGGCTACCGGATGCGCGGCTCGCGTGGCGCGATGCGTGGCGCGGGGCGCTCGTCACCTCGGTCCTGTTCTCGATCGGGACGAGCGTGATCAGCCTCTACCTGGGCCACAAGTCGCTGACCTCGGCCTACGGTCCTGGCGGGTCGCTCGTGCTGCTCCTCTTGTGGGTGCACTACTCGGCGCAGGTGTTCTTCTTCGGCGCCGCGGTCACGGGCGAGCTCGCGAAGCGTCGCGGCTTTCCGATCGCGCCCGACGCCTACGGGGTCCGCATCGTGATCGACGACGGCGAGCCGTGACTACGCGCGCGGGCGCGCGATGCCGCGGGAGGTGTACGTCAGCCAGTGGGGGCCGTCGTCGTAGTCGGCGATCAGCTCGAGGTCGCGAACCGCGCGTCCTCGAGTGCCCGGGGCACGTCGCGGTCGAGGTGACAGTTGCCGCCGACCCGCCGCCACACCGGCGTGATCCAGCGCTGCCAGCGCTGGGTGCGCGCGTCCGGCGACCGGCCGTGCTCGACGAGCACCAGCTGGCCGTCGGGGCGAAGCACGCGGTGGATCTCGGCGAGCGAGGCCGCGAGATCGCCGACGCTGCACAGCGTGTAGGTCACGAGCACGGTGTCGAAGCGACCGCGATCGAACGCGAGCCGCTCGGCGTCACATTCCTGGAGCGTCACCGGCACGGGCGCCGCGCTCGCCCGCGCTGCGGCCCGCGCGAGCAGGGGCGGCGACAGATCGATCCCGATCACGTCCTGCGCGCGCGCGGGATCGTAGAACGCGAGGTTGAGGCCCGAGCCGACGCCGACCTCGAGGACGGCGCCACGCGCCTCGGGGACCCACCGGCGGCGCTCGTCGAGGATCGCGTGGCTCCGACACGCGCGCTCGATGAGGCCGGGCAGGACCTTCGCATCCCATCGCGATCTGAGGGTCACGACCCCTAGCGTGGCACGCATCTCGGGATAGGGTCAGGGATCATGCGTCGCACCCTCGTCTTCATCCTTGGTTCCATGGCCGCGTGTACGCCCGCCGACGATGCACCCGCCACGGTCGACGCCCCGGTCGTCATACCGCCGGCGACGAGCTGCTTGAACCCTCTGCCGACCACGGCGACCCCGATGGTCCTCCTCAGCGGCGTCGTCACGGATGGATCGTTCTCGGGCTCGGGCAACAACCTCGACGCCGCGACCATCCAGGCCAGCGCGAACGGCCTGCTCACCACCGCGACGAGCGAGGCGAGCGGGATCTACCAGCTCGACGCGGCCACCAACGGCAAGCCGGTCGACTTCCTCACCCTGTCGAAGGCCGGCTACACGACCACGCGCTACTTCCCGCGCGCGCCGATTGCCAAGGCGACGTCGATGCCCAAGATCCCGGTGTTCATCGCGGCGGCGATGCGACGATCGGCGCGCAGGCCGGTGGGCAGGAGCTCCACGAGCACGTCGTCGTGGCCGATCCGTGCTATCTGTCGATCACCGCGCTCTCCGAGCGATAGCGCCATGACCGACGGCGATCGCGTGACCGGACGTCGACGCCTCGCGCGCGCGGCGATCGTCGTCGGCACCTTCGTCGCGATCACGCTGGTGCTCGTGCGCGAGCGGTCTGGAGAGGTCGGGCTGTGGGACTGGGACACCTACAGTCGGCTCCAGTTCATCCATCGCTATCGTCCTGACCTCTATCTCGATGGTCACCTGCTCTATCACGGCGTGATGCGGGCGCTGATGTCCGTCGGGCTCGGGGACGTGATGGCGGTCGCGACGACGACCGCGATGGGGGCTGCGGCCTTCCTCTGCCTGATGCACTGGATCTGTCGTCGCGCCGCGCTCGGGCGTGGCCCGACGTGGCTCGTCATGGTCGCTGCGACCGTGGGGAGCCCGGGGCTCGTCGCGCTGTTCCTGATGGCCGAGGACAACGTGCTCTACCTGCCGGTCGTCCTCGCGATCTTCTACGTGGTCGCCCAGCCGCCAGGCGATCGTCGCAGCGCGGTCTGGCGGGGGATCTCGCTCGGTGGGTTGCTCGCAGCCGCGATGCTGATCAACGTCTCGTTGCTCGTGATGCTGTTCGCGTTTCCGGCGGGGCTCGTCAGCTGGTTCTGGTTGCGCGATCGCCTCCGCGTGTTGAGCGCCACGATCGCCATGGGCGCCGCGATCGTCTTCTATCACCTGGCCCACCTGGTGCCGTTTGCGGGTGCGAAGAACGCCCTCCACGAGTTCCTGCCGCAAGCCGTTCACCTGCAGGACTTCCAGCAGTCGAGCACGCCGCTGGTCTCGCTGGCGCGGTTCGCCGAGTATCGCGGTGGGCTGCGCGCGATGGCCCTGGCGCCGTCGGTGCACCTGATGGACCTTCCGCCGAGCGTGCGCTGGGTGCTTGTCGGGCTGATGCCGAAGATCGTGTTCGTCCTCGCGGCTTGCCTCGTCGGCTGGCTCGTCCGCTTTCGGGCGGCGGAGCTTCGTGCGGTGCTTCGCACGCGCTTCGAACTGCTCGCGTTGTTCGGCATCGGCCTCGTGTTCCCGTACTTCTACGAGCCGGCGCTCATCGAGAGGTGGGACGTGTTCTGGGTCGGGGCGTTGTTCGCGCTGGTGCCGTTCTTCCAGGTGCGGCCGTCACGGGTGGCCGTCGGGTTGCTGGTGGCGATCCTCTCCATGCAGGGTGTGGGTAGCCTCGTGGCGATCGCGCACCACTATGGATTGGCCTTCGCGGATCCATCGTTGAGTCGTATGCGCGCGATCGCGCACGAGGTCGTCGAACGCAACGACAATCCCATGGTGCTGGACTTCTCGATCGATCGGCTGCGAATGGCGGATCTCACCTATCGCGTGGGCCCGCGGCTGGTGTTTCTCGTGCGCGATGAGGGTGGCGCGCTGACGTGCTCGCGCCTGTACGATCTCCTGGAGGTTCCGGTCGACCTCGCGGAGCTCCAGCAGGCCCTGCGTGGCAAGCACGCGTACTTCGATCCCGCGCTGTCGCCACACGCGCGACAGGTGCTCGCCACACCGTAGGCGTCGCCTTAGAGGTCGCTCTCGACCAGACCGGGCTCGGGCTTCGGTTTGGGCGCGTCGGGCTTGCCGGTCGGCTTGGTCACCGTCGGCTTGGCAACGACCTTGGTCTCCGGCTTCGCCTTCGGCTTCTTCGTGGCCGGCACGCTGGCCGTCGCCGTCGTCGTCGTCGTCGTGGTCGTCGGGACGACCTCGGGCGAGCTCGCCGACGCCAAGGTCATGAAAAGTCGCATTGTCGGGTCCCATCGGAATTGGATCTGCCCGGCGAGCCGAAAGCGCCGGCGGGGCGGTCGTGTCGTCGTCGTCGGCCCGGCGCCCTGACCGGCGGCACTCGACAACGTCGTCGGCGCCTGGTCCGGCGGGTAGGGCGTGGCCATCGGCACGGGGGTGTAGGGCGTGAAGCTCGGCGAGCTCGACGGCGGCGCGGGGGTGAGCAGGGCCCGCGTCAGGTCCGTCGGGGTCGCGAAGTGCTGCATCGACATGCGCTCCGCGTCGGACGTCGCGACCGTCCAGCCGTGTCGGTGCGCGATCAACGTCAGCGCGGTCACGAGATCGCGCGCCGTCTGGGGCCGCCGATCCGGATTCTTGTCGAGCAGGCTCATGACGAGCGCCGTGGTCTCGGGGCTGATGCTCGGCATGTACACGGCCGGCGACTCCGGAACCATGAACAGGTGCGCGCCGATCAGCTCGCCAGCGCCCTCGTGGGTGAACGGCGGCCGGCCGGTGAGGAGCTGGTAGAAGATGCAGCCGATCGAGTAGAGGTCCGCGCGGTGATCGACGTTGCCGGTGCCGCGGCACTGCTCGGGCGACATGTACGTCGGCGTGCCCATCACCGCGCCGGTCTTGGTGGCGCTCCCCGCGAGGCCGACGTCGGTCAGCTTGGCGATCCCGAAGTCGAGCAGCTTGCAGCGCTCGCCGAGCGGCGAGTCCGAATCCGGGATGACGAAGATGTTGTCGGGCTTGAGATCGCGATGGACGATGCCCTTGTTGTGGGCCGCGGCGAGCGCGCTACACACGCCTCGCAAGATCAGCGCGGCCTCCCCCTCGGGGATGGGCCCGCGCTGCCGGATGCGATGAGACATCGGCATCCCCTCGAGGAACTCCATCACGAGGAAGGCGTGGCCCGACGGCATGTAGCCGAAGTCGAAGATCTCGACGATGCCTGGGTGCTTGATCGCCGTCGTCGCCTTCGCCTCGTTGAAGAAACGATTGACGATGTCCTTGTTCGCGCACATCTCCGGGTGCAGCACCTTCACCGCGGCGACGCGTCCCAGCAGCGTGTGCTCGGCCCGGTAGACCGTGCCCATGCCACCCGCGCTGAGCAGGTCGAGGATCCGATAAGGGCCGACGACGCTCCCGATCATGTGGAACCTCGAGGTTGTTGAGTGTGGCTCCGGCGACGACGGCGGATCACCAGCAGGGCCATCAGCGCCACGGGCCAGCCGCCACGCGCGCCGCCGGTGCTGCACGAGTAGTAGGTGCTGTCCTCGGGGGTCGGGTCGTCGCCACGGCCGGTGCCGGCGCCGAACAGCGGCACCTCGACGATGCCGCGATCGTGCTGGATCCGCAGCGTCGCGGTGAGCGGCCCGCCGTTGTTGGGGGCGGTGACGACCGTGTAGGTCGCGGCCTTGCCGGACTCGACGGCCAGGTTGGTCGGCGCGGTGACGATCGCGAAGTCGTCCTGGTTCGCACCGGTGATCTCGACGGTCTGCAAGGTCAGCGGCGTCGGGTCGCAGTTCGTCAGCGTGATGGTCTGCGCGGTCGACGTCGTGCCCACCGACACCGTGCCGAGATCGACGGTCGCGGGCGTCGCGCTGACGCCCGCGGCGAGCCCGAGCGCGGTGAGGTTGACGACCTGCGAGGGCGCGTTGGGAATGTCGGTGGTGACCGTGAACATCGCGCTGAGCGCGGTCGGCGTCGTCGGGGTCACGCTCGCCGAGAACGTGATCGCGTTGTTGTCGATCGCGAGCGGGCCGGCGGTTGGCAGCGTGCCGGTCAGCTGGAACGGTGGCGCGGGTTGGTCGATCGCCGTGATCAGGAACGTGCCCGGGTTGTTCTTGAGCACGAAGAACGCCTTCTCCGCGGTGTTCATCACGCACACCGGGCCGAGATCGACGAGCCCGGCCGGGTTGATCGACATCGAGGTCGCGAGCGAGGCGCCGAGGACGTTGATCGTGCGGGTCTGGCCGTTGTCGTGGGAGACCACGACGGTGCCGAGCGTCCCCTGATCGACGGCGGTCGTCGCGGCGTAGCGCACGACGACGTCGGTGGTCGCGTTGATTGCCAGCGAACTCTCGGCGGCAGGGCGAGTGACGAACGACAGCTCGGCGCCGGTCAGGGTGAGGTCGTGGATCGTCATCGCCGCGGTGCCGGTGTTCTTGAGCGTGATCGTGAGGTCGATCGGCTCGCCGACGCGCGTGCCGCCCTGCGCCTGGCCACCGGCGAGCAACGCGGGACTCGACGGCAGGAACACGAGGTTGGAGGTGATGCCGGCGCACGTGATCGCGACCGTCGAGGTCGGCTTCGCCGGATCGTCGCTCGCGATGGTCAAGGTCCCGGCGATCGGGCCGGGTGCCGTCGGGTGGCAGGTGACCTTGTAGAGGTCGTTGCCACCGTTGGGAGCGACGACGTGCGAGGTCGTCGTGCCGGAGGTGATCGCGAGGCCCTGCGCCTGCGAGGCCGCGTCGAGCGAGACCGCGCTCACGGTCATCGGCTGGGGGCCGCTGCCGAAGTTCTTGACCAGGATCGTCGCGGCGCTCGACGTGTCACCGACGCGAACCTCGCCGAGCTGGAGCGTCGTGCTGGGGGAGACGTCGATCCGGACCGTCGGCTCGGTCCCTCGACCGCTGAGCGTGAACGTGCTCGCCGTGCCATCGATCATCACGGTCACGACGCAGCTCACCTGCATCGCCACCGTCGGGGTGAACACGGCCGTGAAGTCGTAGGTCGTGGTCACGAACACCGGGCAGTTCGAACCGCCCGAGCACACGTTGGAGACCGTCGCTGGAAGGTTGGTGGCGGTGACGGCGAAGTCGGGGCAGTTCTCGGTGACGCTCTGGACCTGGTTGTTCTGGGCGCCCGTGGCGGGCCGGATGGTGAAGGTCTTGGTCGCCGAGGTGGTCCCCACCTGGACGTCCCCGAAGGTGGCGTCCTGGAGCGGGATCGTCGTCGCCTGCTCCGACGAGTCGAGCTCGAGGTTGCTGATACAGGCCGCGATCGCGAACAACAGCGGCAGGCAGACCGGCGCCGCGCCAGCCACCAAGCGGCCCATCCGATGAACTCTCACCTGACCAGGATCGATTGCCTCACCGTCATAGTCAATCTTCAACGACCTCGACGAGGGTTCGTTCACGGCTCCACGAGTGCGCGGACGTAATCGAAGGTGTGATTCGGCGGCTCGCTGGGTACCAGTAGGTAGGTCACGATCATGGTGAGGGCGATGCCCACGGCGATGACCAACCCGCGGCGGGTGGCGACCCGCGCGATCGCCCATCCCGTGAGGCCCCCGACGAGCACGAGGTAGGGCACGAGCCCGACGACGCCCGCGAGCCCCAGCACACACCCGAGGTTCGGCGCGACGAGATCGTTCGCGAGCATCCGTAGCGTCACGTCGCGGAACGGGTTGCGGACGATATCCCGCGCCGAGCACGATGGGCCGCTTCGAGACCGCCTGGAGCTGCGCGGCGACCAGCGGGAGCAGGAACGGCAACATCGCCGTGATGTACCGGGGCCCGACCGCACCTCCTCCACGCCAGAAGTTGATCGACGAGATGAACAGGACGTACGTGCACGTGATCGCGATACACGTGATCACGATCCCTCGGACGTTGGAGGTGCGGGGGTGTCGCAACAGCTCGAGCGCGCCCGAGAACGAGAGCAGGAGCCAGGGCGATAGCGTGACGAGCCCGTTGTCGAATGCCACGAACGACCCCTTGAACGCGGACCAGCGCAGCTTGGTCAGGCCGAGGAAGCCCTCCTGGTGATACATCGCGAAGGACGTCGAGGCGTCGTATCCGGTCCGCCACGGGCTGCCGAAACACGCCTTGTGGTAGGCGAGCAGGACCGCGATCGGCACGGCTGCCGCGAGCGAGGCGCCGAGCGCGAGGCGCCCGAGCCGCGGCAGGTCGTGGCGGAGGCGAACCACGACGTAGATCGCGATCGGGATCGCGGCGAACACGGCCTGGTAGTCGATCAGCGGTGCGGCCCCGGCGAGCGCCCCGGCCACGACCATCGCGCGAAACCCGCGCTTGTCGTCGAGCACGTCGACGACGAGGATCCACGCGGTGCCGATGCACACCGTGGCGAGCTGGTGCGAGAAGTAGAGCACCGAGTAGGTCATCGCCATCGACCCGAGCGCGTACGCGACGAGGACCAGCGTGCGGATCGCGGGATCCGGCGCGAACCGCGCGAGGAAGCCGTGCAGCAGGAACAGGAAGATCAGGGTCGGGATCACGCCGGTCGCGATCCGACAGATCCACACCGAGACCGCGAGGCTCGGCTCGCCGAACACCGCGTTGACCGCGGCGTACAGCGGTACGACGAGCAGCGACGACCCCGGCGCCTTGTTGGAGTACTGGTGCCCCCCGCTCTCCGAAACGTCGAGCGTCGTGCCCCAGCGCTCGACGCCGTCGTCGATCGCGAACGTCCCGTGGTGGACGATCGCCTTGACGAGGTACACGCGCGGCAGCTCGTTGGCGCTGGCGAGCTTGGGGAAGTAGGGAAAGACGTAGAGGTACGTGCACGCGATGGCGATCAGCCAGCCGTGACGCCGCGCCCAGGCGCGGAACCGGGGCGCACGCGTGGCGGCATCGCTCACAGTCGCGCGGTGACGCCGAGCGCAGGGATGAACGAGGTCGAGCTGACCGAGCGCAACATCCCGCCGAACTGGACGGAGTCCTGCGGGTTGAAGTTGTGCTCGACGCCGAGCTCGACGATCAGCCCGAAGTGGCGGTTGGCCACGATCTCGAGCCCGGCGGCGCCGCGGACGGCGATGCGCGCTCCGTCGTTGTAGAAGATCGGAAACCCGACCGAGACGATCGGGCGCAGCGTGCCCGTGAAGATCGCGAAGTTGCCGCCGACGAACCCGCCGAAGTTCGAGCCGAGGATGCCGGCGACCTGGGCCTGGATGCGGTTGGTCACGTCGAACGTGCCACCGACGAAGGCGGCCGCACCACCGCTGACGTCGAAGTGGCCGCGCACGAGCGCACCGAGGCGCGTGCGTGGCTCCTCGGCCACGCGCTCCCCGGGCACCGTGATGTACACCGGCGAGGCGACGAGCTTCGGCTCCTCCACGAGGACGACGACGACCGCCACGGTCTTGCCCGCCTCGACCTGCCCGGTGGTCTCGAACGGCTTGAAGCCCTTGCGCCGTGCGTGGACCGTGTAGCTGTGGGGCACGACGCGGTAGAGCTTGGCGGCCGAGGCCGGCACCCAGTCGTCGCTGCCGACCTGGAGCTCGGCCTCGGGGGGAGCGGTGATCTCGAGGCGACCGAGATCCACCTCGAGCTTGGCGATCTCGGCTTCCACCTCGGCACGGCGCGCTGGGTCAGCGTCGGCCGAGTCGAGGTAGCGCTGGTAAATATTCACGGCCTCCGCGTTGCGGTTGAGCAGGTGGAGCGTCGTGCCGATGTTGAGCAGGATCTTCGCGCTCGCGAACTTGTTGTACGCGTCCTTGAAGATCGCGAGGGCGCCCAGGTAGTCCTGTGACTTGAGGAGCTTGACCCCGAGTTGCATGAGCTCGCGCGCATCCGACGGCGGTGGAGCAGGTTGCGCGTACACCGTGGTCGTGCCGACGACGGATCCCGTGAGGATCATCGTGGCGAGACTCGTGCGCGTCAGGACGTGACGAACAAACCCAGACCCCATCGGTCGATCATACCTCGTGCGCGGGTCGCCCAGCACGCCGCACGATCGTATTGACGCATCCACCGACGATGCGCACGTTGGCGCACATGGAACGAACCTGCAGCGCGTGTGGTGTGCGGAATCGAATCCCCGCGGTGCGGCTGGCCGAGCCCGCGAAGTGCGGTCGCTGCAAGGCGACGCTCGCCGCCACGAGCGCGCCGATCGACATCGCCGACGTCGCGATGTTCGATGCGATCGTCGGTGGGGCGAAGGTCCCGGTGATGGTCGACTTCTGGGCGGCGTGGTGTGGGCCGTGCCGGATGGTCGCCCCGGAGGTCAAGCAGGCGGCGGCGATGCTCGCCGGCCGTGCGCTCGTGCTCAAGGTCGACACCGAGGCGCTCCCCGCGCTCGCGTCGCGCTATCGCGTGTCGGGCATCCCGAACTTCGTCGTGTTTGGCGACGGGGCGCTCGCCCAGCAGCAGGCGGGGGCGATGCGCGCGGCCGACCTCGTGAGGCTCGTCGAGGGTGCCCGTGCGGCCTGACGTGCGTATGTCGTTGTGATTCCTGATGAACTGACGACGAAACCGAGGCAGGTTTCGTGAGCTCGTGACGTATCATCACGACCATGGCGCTCCAGGAAAAGACCCGGCTGAACAACATGCTGAGCGGCCAGGATGGGAAGGACGCTGCCAGCGCAGCCGCCACCCCTGGAAAACAGGCGCTCGACGGCCAGTCGGATCACGATCACGAGGCGGGTTTCGGGATCTCGGGTGCGAAGGAGGGTGGCGAGGGGACCAAGGGCGCAGCGGCACCTCCGCCCGCCGCTCCAGCTGGCAAGGCAGCGGGTGGCAAGATCACGGTGTCGACCGCGCCGGCCGCGGGCAACCCGTCGACGGCGCGCACCGCGGTCGGCGTCGGCGAGAAGGTCACGTTCACTGCCGGGGAAGAAGGCACGTGGACGATCGGTGAGAAAGAGCTCGGCACCGGCCAGACCATCGAATGGACCGCTCCCGACACGCTCGCGCTCGCCAACGTCGTCCACACGCCGTTCCTCACCAGCCCGACCAAGCCGTCGTCGATCCCGATGATGGTGATGCAGCCCTCGACCATCGACTTCAAGAAGACCGGCAACGTCGCGGTGAGCGGCCCCGGCATGGCGGGCGTCGGGATGACGACCACGGTCACGGTCGGGCCGACCAACGTGTCGTTCGGCGCCGCCGAGTGGTTCGAGCAACCGGGTGCGGCGGAGGGCGTGTCGGGCTACTTCGCCGCGTACGTCGCGTCGGGCCAGAGCCTCGCGCACAAGCCCAACCCCGCGTGGCTCCCGATGGGCGCGAACAACAACGACGTCCACGACAACGCCTGGACCAAGGACAAGCCGAAGCTCCTGCACCCGACCGACAAGACGCAGCGCTGGTGGGGAGGCTCGTTCCACTGGACGATCCCGAACCACTACCGCGTCAAGGGTGGGGCGTCGCACCTGATCAACTACGTCACGCAGAGCTTCGTGATGGACGACGCGGGCGCGATCACGGTCACCAAGGGTGGCGCGTCGGCGACCTCGAAGCCGGACAACGCGGTCGACGGCGACCTCGAGAAGTACCCCACGCGGCAGGACGCGATGGCGATGCTGGAGATCCACGGGCGCGCGGGTTGCGTGCAGGCGGTCATGAACTACAAGCGCAACCCCAAGGCGGATCCGGCCTCCGTCGCCAACCTCGTCGCGGCGCTGGCGTCGATCAACCTCGAGCTGTACACGTTCGTCACCTGCAAGAACACCTACGGGTGGACCGATCCCGACGAGGTGGTGATGACCGCCAGCGCGAAGAAGTCCGCGACCGGCAAGTCGACCAAGATCAACACGGGCGAAGGCAAGGAGATGGTGTTCAGCCTCGCCAACATCCTCGACTACGGCTCGATGTCTACCGGCGACGTGATCAACTTCAACGCGTCGGTCGACGGTGGTTTCGCGAAGCACGCGCACAGCGCGACGCTCGCGTATCCGTACAACATGAAGGACGTGCAGATGGCCGGCTCGGATCGTTACACGATCACGGCGCGCATCCGCTGACGGATCACGGCAGGTCGTCGAGGAGCTGTGCGTATGCCGGGGCCAGCGTGATCCGCGAGCGCGCGTAGATCAAGGCGTCGGTCTTGGCGAGCTGGCCGGCGCCGAGCGCCTCGTCCCAGCGCCCACCGAGGAGGTGGGCGAGGTCGACCGGCGCGACCCCCGGGGCACCGCAGAGGTGGGCGCCGTAGCACAGCGTGATCGCGCCCGTCAGGTGCGCCGGGATCCCGAGGCGGTGCGCGAGGGCGTCGACCGCGGGGATGACCAGCACGCGATCGACGAGGCCGCTCCGCGTCCACGCGACGACCTCGTCGCGCCACGTGGCGATCGGTGGCGTCGCCCGGGCGGGACTCGCGTCGAGCGACACGAGCGTCGTCGGCATCGTGGCCTCGCTGACGAGCACGCGGACGTCCGGGCCGACGACGAGGCCGACCGCGTGCGCGTGCGTCACCGGCGTGGTGTCGAGGACACGGAGCGGCGCGCGGCCGTCGAGATCGACGACGTACACGCGCCCGGTGTCGGCGCCGAGGCACGCGAGCAGATCGCTGTGCGGCTGGCCGGCGATCTGCGCGATCGGCTCGGGGAGCTCGTGCGTGCGCGGCTGGCCGCGCGTGACCAGCGGGAGGACGTCGATGCGGCGCGGCGCCTCCCGGGTCGTCCACCACGCGACGCGCGCGCTGCCGCCGACCGCGGTGACCGTCGCGCCGGCGCTCGTCGCGGGCAGCCGCAGCCGGCGCTGCGCGATCAGCCCGACGGGATCCCACTCATCGATCGTGGCGTGCGCGGTGATCACGAACTTCGCGTCGGCCGTGCCCACGACCACCGGGACGACGCGCGTCGGGAACGGGTTGACGACGAGGTGGTCGTGCACGAACGCGAGGATCGCGACGCCGAACGGCGCCGTGTCGGCCGTGACCAGCGCGTGGCCATCGACGCTCGCGCGCAGGTGCAGCCACGCCTCGAGCCGGCGCTCCGCGAGCACGCGGGCGCCGCTCGGCTCGATGACCCGCGCGAGGCTGTGCGTCGGGAACCGCGCGAGCACGAGCAGCCGGCGCTCGAGCCAGGCGACGTCGATACCGGTGGCCGCGACGTCGAGCGGGACCATCGCGAACGGCGCGCCGTCCGGGATCCCGACGAACGTGAGGCGCGTGGGCTCGTGGATCGCGGCGACCGTGCCGCCCTGGGCGACCGCGACGCGTGGTCGATCGACGGGGATGTAGCCGAGCACGCCCCGAGGGTAGCGTAGTCACTCCCCGAACGCGGCGAACCACGGCTCGATCGGGCCGCGGCGCACGATGCCCCCGAGATCGAACACCGCCAGCTCGGTGATGCCGGCCGCGCGCGCGATCGCGACGTCGCGCGCGAGCTCCGCCGCGTCGCGATACGCGGGCTCGTCGCCGAACGCGCCGGTGCCGACCGTGCCCAGCGACAGCGCGGCGCGATCGCCGAACCGCGTCCGCGCGAGCCGCGCGCACGCCGCCAGCGACAGCTCGGCGCGGCGGCGCCCGATGAACCCGCCCGACCAGCCCTCGAACAGCGACGTGTACGCCATCATGCTGTGCGCGTCGACGGGCAGGTCCGAGACGGGCGTGCCGATCAGCTGCTGGAGCCACTGGCCGGATCCCTCGAGCGCGAGCATCGGGAGGATCGCGGTGGTCACGCGATGGGTGAGGTGCCACCGCTGGATCGCGAGGCGATACTGCGTGCGCGCGATCGCGTAGGCCTCGCCGGGGGCCCGGCGCCAGGTCGGCCGGCCGGCCTTCCAGCGGGCCAGGGTCGCGAACGGCGGCTCGAGATCGACCACGAGCTCGTCGGCGAGCGGGGCGCGCGCGAGCACCGCGTCGGCGAACGCGAGGAACTTCGCGCACGACGCCACGCTCGCCCACCGCCCATCGTCGTCGGCGAGCATCGGCCACAGCCCGACGTACACGCCCTCGCCGCGCAGCCGGTCGACGAGCGGGCCGATCTCGTCGAGCTGCCACGGGCGGACGGCGAGCAGCAGCTCGATGCGACCGCGCACGAGCGGAGGTGCCAGCGCCGCGAGGGCGTCGTACGGCAGGGTCTCGCACCACACGCGGCGACGCACGGTTCCGATAGTATCCGGGTCGCGATGAAGATCCTCTACGGTGTTGTCGGTGAAGGAATGGGCCACGCGATGCGATCGCGGGTCGTGCTCGAGCACCTGATCGCCTCGGGGCACACGGTCGAGATCATGGCGTCGGGGCGCGCCACCGAGTTCCTCGCCAAGCGGTTCGCGGACGTCAACCCGATCCACGGGTTCCACATGATCCTCGAGGAGAACCGCATCCGGCTCGGCAAGACGGCGTGGTCGAACGTGGTGAACGGCGCGCTCGGCGTGCCCAAGAACATCGCCGCGTACTTCGACGTCATCGAGGAGCACCGGCCCGAGCTGGTGATCAGCGACTTCGAGTCGTGGACCCATCTGTACGCCAAGACCCACGGGCTGCCGATCCTGTCGATCGACAACATGCAGATCATCCATCGCTGCGAGCTGCCCGACGACATCGTCGACGGCCACCGCGTCGCGTTCCAGCTGACCAAGGCGTTCATCAAGTCGAAGCTGCCGTTCTGCGACGAGTACTTCATCACCAGCTTCTTTCGCCCGCCGGTCCGCAAGCCGCGGACGCGGCTGTTCCCGCCCATCCTGCGGCCCGAGATCCTCGCCGCGACCCGCCAGGACGGCGCGCACCTGCTCGTCTACCAGTCAGGGCCGAACGAGGCGCTGCAGGCCGCGCTCGCGCGCACCGGGCTCGAGTGTCGGATCTACGGGATGCGCCCGGGCATCACGGCGGAGCTCACCGAGGGCACGCTCCGCTTCCTGCCGTTCAGCGAGCCCGGGTTCATCGCGGATCTCGCGACCTGCCGGGCGGTGATCGCGGGCGCCGGGTTCACGCTGATGGGGGAGGCGGTTTACCTCAAGAAGCCGATGCTCGCGGTGCCCCTCGCCGGGCAGTTCGAGCAGCAGCTCAACGCCCGCTACCTCGAGCGCGAGGGCTTCGGCATGTTCGCCGAGGACCTCGACGATGCCAGCATCCTGCCCCGGTTCCTCGAGCGCGCCGACGACTGCGCGCGCACGCTCGCCGGCTATCGCCAGGATGGCAACCGCGAGATCTTCGCCGCGGTCGATGCCTTCATCGCCACGCACGCGACCTGAGCGCGAACCGCTTGCGGTCTTCGGGGCGTGCGACGAAGACGGTGCGCGTTCACGGGCTCCTGGAGGCAACCTCGCAGAACAGGCACCCCGAGCAACTCATCCGAGCTGCCGAGCCCGTCACGCCCGAGATTGCATTCGTGTCGTCGGAGTCGACGACGCAAACGTTCGATCAGAACGGCAGGTCGTCGTCGGCACGATCGGCCGGGCGCGGATCTTCGCGGAAGCCGAAGTCGTCGCTGCCACGCGCGTCGACGGGGCCCCGGCTGTTCGTGCGGGGGCGGTTGGAGTCGCTCGCGCCGGCGCGGGCCGCTTCGAGCTTCCACACGTCGAGGCTGTTGAAGTACTTGGTCTCGCCTTGCGGGGAGCGCCACTCGCGGCCGCGGAGGTTGAACGTCACGCGGACCTGGTCGCCGACCTGGAAGTCGTCCAGCTGCGAGCAGCGATCGCCGGTGAGCTGGAACAGCACGAACTGCGGGTACTTGCCGTCCGGAACCTCCACCACGAACTCGCGCTTGGTGAACCGTTCCGAGACCTGCTTGGTCTCGTTGACGACGTGAAGCTTCCCGACGGTGTCGAATGCCATGGCGTGACGCTACGCCGTCCCCCTGACATTGGGGAGCGGATTCGTCGGCCTGCTCCTGATCCATGCTCGACAAGCATCGAAATGGTGCGGACCGAAGCGTGATCAGGCACACCCGCTCGCGGCCAGGTAGGTCGGCGCAAGCGCCGGTCCGGACTACAGCCCGCCCAGACCTCCCGAGCCCTTGTCGGCGACCGGTCGATCGCCGCGCTCGGTCGGGTGGTGCTCGAGGTCGCGCTCGTCGTCGATCACGATCTCTTCCTCCGGGAGCGGCCCGAGCTCGATGGCCTGGCCCTCGAGGGTCTCGATCCAGGTCTCGCCGGCGAACTCGCCGCGCGCCTCGGCGGTCGCGAGGTTCGCGTCGCCTGCATGGGGAGGACGAAGCCCGTGGAGCTCGCCGGGGTCGTGGCCACGCTCGTCGAGCGTCGAGTCGGCCTCGTCCTGCTCGGGGTCCCCTTCGTTCTCGGCCGCGGCGGCGTCGAGCTCCTCGGCCGCCTCGCCGAGCGGTTGTGCCTCCACCGCGAGTGGGCCGACGTAGACCCCCCCGAGGTCGTCGAGCTGCTGCGAGGGGTCCTCGGGATCGAGGTCGACCAGGTGATGCTGCGGGATCTGGCTGACCGCCCGCATGATGGCGCGCAGCCGCTCGCTCGGTGGTTCGGTGGTGTGACGCATGATCGCTGGTTGCAGCATGCGGCGTGCCGCCTGCAGAACCATCACGCGCCCTACCGCAGCGGTTTCTCGAGGACCTCGAACCGCAGGTCGGGGCGCTTCGGCACGCCGAACCGCTCGTCGCCGTACGGGAAGGGTTTCGTGCGCCCGGTTCGTCGGTAGCCACGCCGCTGGTAGTACGCGAGCAGCTCCGTGCGCACGTCGATGACGGTCATCCGCATGAGCGCGAGCTCCCAGCGGTCGCGCGCGATCCGCTCCGCCTCCGCGAGCGTCGCGGTGCCGAGCCCACCGCCCTGCAACGTGGGGACGACCGAGAACATCCCGAAGTAGCCGGCGTCGTCTTCGACCGCGACGTTCGCGCACGCGACCAGGCTGCCGTCTTGCAAGCCCAGCAGCACGCAGCTGTTCGCCCGCTCGATGCACCCGTGGACCTCGGTCAGGTCCGTGCGGTGGCCGCCGAGCAGATCCGCCTCGGTCGTCCATCCCGCGCGGCTCGCCTCGCCGCGATACCCGGCCTCGACGAGCGCGACGATCGCGGGCGCGTCCACGCGCTCGGCCCACCGGAACGTCAGCATGTCGAGATCTTACCCGTGGAGGCTCGTCCTGGCGGGGGTGGTGGGCGATTGGTAGGCTGGAGAGCGTGGCCGAATCCGCGAAGGTCCTGACGATCACCTCCGCCCGCGGCCCGGTGCTGATCTCGGCGGACGTGCACGGGCATCGCGAGGACTTCGAACGGCTCTGCGAGGTGTTCCTGGCGAGCGACGCGCGCGGCGAAGACCCGCTGTGGATCTCGGTCGGCGACTGGGTGCATGGCCCCGCTCCGGAGCGTGCGCCGGTGCTCGACGGTGAGGGCGTGCCGCTCTACGCCTATTCCGATGAGACGCCGGCGATCCTCGAGAGGTACTTCGCGCTGATCGACCGCTATCCCGGGCGCGTCGTCAGCCTCTGCGGCAATCACGAGCACGCGCACATCGGCGGGATGCGGACGAGCAAGTTCCATCGCGACGAGGCCGCGCACCTGGAGGCGCGGCTGACTCCGGAGCGGGTCACCGAGCTTCGCCAGCGGTTCGCGTCGTGGCCGATGATCGTTCGGCTCGCCGCGATGGGGGTGGTGCTGACCCACGGCGCGCCGCATCCCGGCACCGTCGAGGAATTCGACGCGATCCGGTATGCCGGCGACAGCTCGCCACGGAGCCGCGAGCTGCTCCGCGCCGCGATGACACGGTACGGGTTCGAAGATGGCGAAGATCTCGAGGTCCTCGCGCGGCTGTCGACCGACGTGCCCTACCACCTCCTGGTGCACGGGCACGATCGCGAGGAGCTCGGGCACTGTGCGAACGGCGCCGCGGCGCTGCTGCTCTGCACGTCGTTCGGGGCTCGGCGCGCGTTCAAGACGTACCTGTGGCTCGACCGCGCGCGGCGCTACGCATCGCTCGCGGCGCTGCGACCGGGGATCGAGCTGCGGCGCCTGTACTGAGCCTGCGGCAACTTGGCACCGGGCGCGACTCGTCGCTCGCGCATCAAACGCAGTATGAACGTTGCCGTGCGGCGCTTGTTCAAGGCCCTGGCCTGGGTCGTCGGGATCTTCCTGCTGATGCAGCTCGTCCCCTACGGCCGCACGCATTCGAATCCGCCCGTGCTCCGGGAGCCGCTGTGGGACTCGCCGCGAACGCGCGAGCTCGTGGTGCGCGCGTGCTTCGACTGCCACAGCAACGCGACGCGGTGGCCCCGGTACTCGCACGTCGCGCCGATCTCGTGGGTCGTCCAGTGGGACGTCGACATCGCGCGCAGCGTGATCAACTTCTCGGAGTGGAACCTCAAGTACGACCTCGCGACCTACGCTGGCTCGTCGGTCCGGACGGGCAACATGCCGCCCGTCAAGTTCCGGATGGCCCACCCCGAAGCCGACCTCAACCCGCAGGAGACGCTGGAGCTCGCGCGTGGGCTCGATGCGACGTTGAAACCCTGAGGTCCCGCTAGAAGTTTGGTGTTGAACACCCACCCGCGGGAACGCGCGAGCGCGCGGTGTGGCGGCGGCGATTGTGGACGCCTCCGAGGGCTGCGCGGCAGTCATGAAGTCGACGAAGGCACCGT
>JAPLLF010000816.1 GCA_026387715.1 Pseudomonadota bacterium | reverse complement strand
GGTCGCGATCGACGTCGTCACGGTGGCGCGCTGACCTCATGCGTCGCCTGGTGTCGAGCTGCCTCGCGGTGGCCGTCGTCTCCCTGGGAGCGACGGAGCGGCCGGCCGACGCCTACGAGTTCTGGTTGCGCGCGCAGTCGATCGGGCAGGCGTACCAGCTCCGCGACTACCAGCTCGTCGGCCCCGATCTGTTCCTCGGTCGGCGACGCTACGTCGAGACGCTCGCGCTGCGGATCTGGGACATCGGCGGCTACGCGGCGGCGCGCCGGCTCGCGCGGTTGCCCGATCGAGGCCTGCGGATCTCGTGGCAGAGCTACCTGCGCATCGATCACGACTTCGGCACGTACACGAGCGGCAAGATCCAGACGGCGGATCCCGCGGTGCGCCGCGATGCGCTCGACGTCATCCCGGAGCTCGGCGCGTCGGTCGCGAACCTCGGGCTGCTCTACGGCTACGCCCAGGTCGACGGGTTGTTCGACGATCGGCTCGTCGTGCAGCTCGGGCGCACGCTCGCCGACGACGGCTGGGGGACGACCGCGGTCGACGGCGTGACCGCGAAGCTCGAGCTGCCGCCGCCGATCACCGTCACCGTCTCGGCGGGGTTCCGCGTGCGGACAACGTCCCCGCTCGGGGTCGCGGCCTACGAGCTCGACGGCACCTCGGGGGCCGGGTGCCAGGAGTACGTCGAGGGTCCGGCGCCCAACACCGGCGCGTGGCGGCTCATCGATCGCGACCGCGCGATCACCAACACGCGGCTGGCGAGCGACTTCGAGTACTGCCCGCAGCGGCAGGTCCGGCAACCGTCGATCGGCGTCACGATCGCGACGTCGGATCGCCTGCGCAGGATCGGCGTCGAGCTCGGCTATCGCCGCACGTCGTCGGCGACCGTCGGGTTGATCGGGGCGCCCGATCGGTTCTCGAACCCGGATCAGGGCCTGTATCCCGAGGGCGCGCCAGCGCGTGGCGTCGAAGAGGAGCGCGTGTGGGCGCGCGGGCACGCCGAGTTCGCCGCGGCCGGCGTCGCGATCCGGCCGTATGCCGGCGTGCGCGCGTCGCTCCTGCACGCGCTGATCGATCGCGGCGAGCTCGGGGTGCGGCTCACGCGGGGAGCCCACGTGCTCGAGCCCAGCCTGGCGTACTTCTATCCGACCTTCGATGGTGACTCGATCTTCAACGCGTTCTCGATCGAGCCGACCGCGGACGCGCGGCTCGGATACCGCTACGCCCCGAGCACGCCGTGGCGCGCGCTCGCCGACGTGTGGCTCCGCAAGTACGTCGGCGCGACCGCCGAGGCGTACGCGGGTGGCGTGGACGCCGGGCTCGAGCGCACGCTCGGCGCGCACTGGCGTGGGCGCGCGAACGCCCTGATCGACGCCGGCTACGGGGGGCGGCGGGTCGGCGGTGGGCTCGAGCTGGCGTGGCGGCCGGCGCTCGATCTGCGCGCGTACGGACGCGCGCTCGTCGTCGGCACCCATGAAGATGCGCTGCTGTCGCCGGCCCTCGCGCGGAACACGGTGACGAGCGCCGGGATGCTCGGCGGCTCCTGGCAGGTCGGCGAGCAGGTCGCGGTCCACATCACCGGCGAGTCGACCTCCGACGACGTCCATGGCCTCCAGCTGCGCGGGATGATCGTCCTCGATCTCGCCTACATTCCGGAGCCCTGAGCATGTGGCCTGCCTGGAGATCGTTGGTGAACCGGCTCGGCGTGGCCCTCGTGATCGTCCTGGGGCTGGGCCTGCTCGTGTCGATCCGGGCCGACGATGCCGACGGCGCCGACGGCACCGCGTGGTCACCCGTCGTGTATCCGCTCCAGCGGCTGCCGCTGGTGTTCTCGCACGCCGCGCACGCGCGGCGCGGGACGCCGTGCGAGGCGTGTCACGCGACCAAGGACTCGCGCTCGGCCGTCGACGATCTGCTCCCGACGGAGGCCGCGTGTCGCGTCTGCCATCCGATCGATCGCGCGACCACGACCACGTGCGCGAAGTGTCACCCGGGCTATCAACCGGGCACCCCGATCGCGCGCGTGTACCTCGCGCCGCCACCGCTCAAGTTCTCGCACGCGGCCCACCAGCAGGCGCCGTGCGCGCGCTGCCACGGCGATCTCGCGAAGGTCGAGCTCGCGACGACGAAGCACCTGCCGACGATGACGACCTGCCTGGCGTGTCACCAGGATGGCGCCACGGAGCGGCGCTGCGTCGACTGTCACCTCGCGAAGCTGGGTGGCCTGATCGAGACGCGGTTCCCGCAGGGAGAGCTGGTGCCTCACCAGACCGGCCTCGGCGACGGGCACGGGCCGGGCTTCGCGACCGGCCATCGACAGGAGGCGATGGCCGTGGGGTCGACGTGCGCGGCGTGTCACGATCGGTCGGAGTGCGTCGCGTGCCACCAGGGCGTGACGAAGCCGCTGGAGTTTCATGCCGGCAACTACCTCCTGCTGCACGCGACCGAGGCGCGCCGCGGCACGCCCGACTGCAGCGCGTGCCATCGCGCCGAGTCGTTCTGCGTCGGCTGCCACGAGCGCTCGGGGCTCGGGACGCGCGGCGACACGAGGTGGAACAGCGTCGAGCCCGAGCGTCGGTTCCATCCGGCGAGCTGGGCCGCGAAGAGCTTCGGGGCGATGCAGAACACGCACGCGCGCGAGGCGAAGCGCAACGTCGCGACCTGCGCGTCGTGCCATCGCGAGGAGGACTGCCTCACCTGTCACACCGCCACGATCGGCGCGTTGAACGCCTCGCCGCACGGTGCGGGGTGGCGCGGCAGTGCGCGCTGCAACGCCCTCGATCGAGGCAACCGTCGCATGTGCTTGCGCTGTCACGTGACGCGCGACGAATTCGGGTGCGACTGGTCGAAGTAGCGCGAGGCCGCTGTTACCGTCGAGCCTGAGGAGCACGATGGGTCTGTTCGACAAGCTCAAGAACAAGGTCGCCTCGGCCGCGCAGCCGGGTCACGAGGCCCCGTACGCGCAGGCCGACGCGCTCGAGGTCGACGAGGCCGACGAGCTCGAGTCGAGCGACGCCCACGAGGCCGACGACTGGGGTGGCTGGGATCCCAACGACTGGCAGGGCTTCTGGTATCGCCTCAAGGCGATCGAGCAGGCGGGCAACCAGGGTGGGGATGCCGCGTGCGACGCGAAGTGCCGCGAGTTCGGCCTCCGCGACTGGGGCGAGATGCAGCGCGTGCGCGACACGTTCTCGAAGCACTTCGGGCACGTGCACGAGTTCACCCAGGCCGCGATGAACGCGAACACGCAGGCGCTGAACGAGACGATGGGCGCGGCGGCGGCGGGTAACCAGGCGATCTTCGAGCCCGTCGAGGGGATCGATCTCGGGACCTACGCCGGCACGCAGGCACGCGCCGCGCAGGGCGGTGACTGGAACGCGACGCTCGCGTCGGTCGGGTGCGATCAGGCGAAGTGGGAGCGCGTCAGCGCCGAATGGAACCGGCGCATGAGCGGGCAGGCCGCCGACATGAACGCGACGATGGCGCTGCTCACCGAGTACGGCAAGCTGTTCGGTCAGGCCGGGCAGGGGCAGCACGGCGCCGCGGCCGCGGCGAACGCGGGCGGGGCGCTCCACAATGGCGGCGCCGTCGGCGCGGAGCCGTGCACGCTCGAGCAGTACGCGCAGATCGGCGGCGCGCAGGCGGCGTGGGCCCAGCAGGGTCGCGACGTCAACGCGATGCTGCAGCAGCACTTCGCGATGAACGCGCTCGCGTGGTCGAACCTGAGCCAGTACTGGACGGCGCAGTTCAACACCGACTATCGCATCGCCTCGCCGTCGAGCCTGGTGGCGGCGTCGACGCGACCTGGCGCTCGACGCTCGCGACCCACGGCGTCGCGGCGACCGACGAGGACACCCGGAGCGTCGCGCAGCGCGAGCTCGGGATGCTGCGCGGCGCGCTCCCGATCGAGGTCGAGGCCTGCGTCGTGGCGATCGCGACGACCGTCGCACCCGAGCTCGTCCACGGCGCGCGGGCCACGTGGATCGCGTTCGCGCCGCTCTACCTCGAGCGCGCACGCCACCGCCACACGTCCATGTTCGCGCACGCGCTCGCCAGCGCGAAGGCCAAGCGCAACGCGCACTGGTTCCGTCCGCCGGGCGGCTACGTCATGCGCTGTGATACCTGCGGCGGACCACGGCTGTCGGCCGAGTCCCTCGCGTGTCAGTTCTGCGAAACCGGAAAGCTCACCAACCCATGATGCAAGCCCCACCGATGCCTCCCGTGCTCGCGCCGTTTCACCAGCGGTTCGTCGTGTTCTGCGACAAGATCCGGACGCGCGTCCGCGAGATCGAGGTCGAGGCCAACGCGGCGTACGCCGAGGTGATCGCGATCGATGTGCTCGACGGCGCGGGCGTGACCGGCGTGTCGAACGCGCTGAAGGCGCGCCTGATCGGGCTTCGGCAGAAGGTCGGCGACGCGTGGTCGAAGCTCTCGAACGAGATGGACGCCGCGACCGAGGACGCCGATGACGCGCGCGGCATCGCCCTGTTCCAGGCGGCGATGCAGTCGGCGCGCGGCGTGCTCGAGCGCGAGGTCGCGCGCGCCACCGAGACGATGATCCTGCGCAACGAGGCCAACGCCGCGCGCAAGCTGCACCAGCTCGCGCTGGCCGAGGGCGACGCCCCGCTGTTCTGTGGTCACTGCGGCAACCGACTCCAGCGGACGAGCTGGGCGCAGACCGTGGACGTCACGTGCCCGAGCTGCAAGGCGATCTCGACGGCGACGGTCGGCACCGCCGGGATGATGTTCGCGCAGGGGGCCGGCGCCATCGCGTTGGCGTTCGAGGCCGCGTTGCCCGCGTGGTGCGCCAGGCAGGACGCCGAGCACGCGGGACGACTACCAGGTCCGCGAGAACATGAGCCGCGGGATCGGCGCCGTCGGCAGCAACGATCCCAACCAGATCCAGGCGTGGCTCGGGCAGCAGCGGGATGCCGACGCCGCCCGCGAGGAGCTGGTGACGGCGCTCGTCGAGCGCGGCTGGCGCGATCACGCGCGGTGGGTGGCGCAGCTGACCGGGATGTCGACCGAGGACTACGCCGACGTCGAGTACTACTACGCGACCCGCGGCGACTAGCCGATCTTGATCCGTCCGAGCCGCGTCGGGATCTCGAGCGCGCAGTTGCGGTGGCCGAGCTCGATCGCCTCGGCGTCGCCGACGGCGAGCGCCTCGTCGAGCAGCCAGCGCGAGATCGCGTGGGACATCGCATACTCCTCGCGCTTGTTCCACAGCCACGCGGCCATGTGGTTGCCCGTCGTGAACGCGTGCGGGAACGCGAGCCGGCGCAGCTCGAGGCCGCCGGCCTCGCACGCCGTGGTGTACGCCGCGTGGAGCGCGACGAACTCGCGCCACTCGTCGATCGCTTGCCGGCCCTTGTCGTCGAGGTCGTCGTTGGTGCGCCGATCCGCCCACCGCGAGAACGCAGCCTCGAGGACGTCGAGACGGCCGTGCCGCAGGCGACGCGACAGCGCCTCGCCGACGGGCCCCAGGCGGCCGGTCGCGACGGGCGCGCCGAGCTTGGCGGCATCGGCGATCGCCACGAGGTCGTCGACGACCATCGCGGTGACGTCGCGGATCACGCGATCGGCCGAGCCGAGCGGGGCCTCGAGCTCGAGCGCGCGGCGCGCGAGCCACGCGCGGGTGTCGGCGTCGTCGAGCGCGCGATCCCAGCCGGTGACGGTGCTCGCGAACCGGGTGCGCGAGGCGAGCGTCGGATCGACGCCGAGCGCGACGTGCGCGGCGATCGCGTCGGGCAGCGACGTGGGCTGGGCGACGTCCTCGTAGCCCGTCGTCGAGGCGGTCGACGGATCCGCGGTCGCGACGGCGCACGCGGCGTCGCGCAGCGCCCGCGTCGTCCGACGATGGGGTGCGAGCAGCCAGCGCGCCCACAGCTCGCGATCGCCCGGTGCGCCCGCGGCGCCGAGCTGGCGCGTGGCGCAGCCCTCCAGGAAGAACGTCAGCGGCGTCGCCGGAAACGTCGCGTCGGTGGCGTCGCGCAGGAGCTCGCGCCACGCGCCGCGCGCCGCGGCGTCGACCGCGAGCCACTCGCCGACGAGCTCGCGCACCGCCGGGTGGACCTCGACCATCATCGTCGTCGAGCGCATCAGCAGCCGCGCGTTGTCCGCATCGCCGCGCCCGGCCGTGATCAGGGCGGTCATCGCGACCTCGGCATCGCCGAGCGGCCGGCGACTCGCGCGCTGCGTCGCGAGCCACGCCTCGCCCACGCCGGATGGGCGCCGCGACAACGCCCACGCGGCGACGACGTAGCCGTAGGCGAGCGTGTCCTTGCCGGCGCTGGCGAACACCGCCCCCAGGTAGTACGCGACCTTCATCCAGCCGAGCGGCACCGCGACGTGTCGGATCAGCAGGGTCGCGAGCGGGCGCACGACCATGAACAGGATGGTGAAGATCGACATCCACCACAGGCCGTACACGAACAGCGTCGCCGACAGCGCGAGGCCCGCGGCGAGCATCACCCCGGCCGAGGCACCGGCGAGCACCGCGTACGCGACGTACGTGCGGGTGCGCGAAGCGCGGCGGGCGTCGATCGCGAGCTGGTGAAACTTCTGGAACAGGAAGTACGGCAGGACGAACATCTACGGCCTCCAGCCGAGCGCGCGGCGGAGCCGCATCGCGAGGGCGCGTCGGTCGGTGGGCGGCGCCGCCGGGTCCGGCGCCGTCGCGGCCGTGAGGTGGGGTGGCGCGTGCCGGGCCCACAGCTCGGCGACGAGCCGCTGGTAGGGGTCGCGGAGCGTCGCGATCGCCGCGCGGACCAGCTCCGCGGTGCGCGCCCGGGGGCCGAGCGGGGTGGCGTAGGTCTTCGCCTCGGGGAACCCGAGCTCGAGCATGCCGAGCAGCTTCTGTGCCTCGCGCTCGAGCTCCACGCGCGTCGCGTCGGGCCGGGCGCCGAGCACGAAGAACGGATTCTCGGCGATCCGATCGATCGGCCGCTCCTTGCCCTGGCCGGCCGCGGTCATCGCACGCCCGAGTCGAACCCCCGCTTGCGCGCCTCGGGATCGTCGGGCATCAGGTTCCACAGCGCGGTGACCACGCGCGAGAGGTACGTGAAGCGGTTGCCCCAGTAGTCCTCGTCGCGGCGATTCGCGGCGGTGGCGAGGCGATTCGCGAGCGTCATCTGGCGCTCGAGCTCGGGGGCGTCCTTGTCCTTGCGCGCGCGGTCCATCGCGGCGAGGACCTCCTGGAGCAGCGCGCGCTCCGGATCGGTGCCGTGCTCGGAGACCGCCGACGACGCCCAGATCGCGGTCGCGCGCGCGCTCTCGTCGAGCGCGGGCCACTTACGGGCCAGGTCGGCGTCCGACATCGTCGCGTCGACGTCGAGCAGCGCGCGGCGCGCGCGCTGGCCGGCATCGGCGTCGCCGCCGTGCGCGGCGTCGATGTCGCGCTCGGCCTCGGCGAGCCGGGACTCGATGCGATCGAGCTTCTCGATCGACTGGCTCATGCCGCGGCGGAACGCGTCCGTGCGCAGCTCGACGAGCCGGTTGCGCAGGTCGCGGATCGACGCTTCGAGGGACTCGGGCGAGGCATCCTCGACGAGCAGGTGCGCCACGTGCTCGAACGCCTGGCCGATCGCGGGGATCAGCGCGCGCGCCGACAGCCGGCCGCCGCGATCGAGCTCGATCGTGACCTCGACCTCCGAGCCGGTCGGGACGGTGTCGGAGATGGCGTCGCCGCTGATGTCGAGCGTCCCGACGTGGCGGCACATCTCGGCCTGGTGCATCTCGCCCTGCACGATCGGGATGCGCAGCACGCTGTCGCTCGAGCCCTTCGCGATCGTCTCGATCGTGTGATGCGTGAACGTGCGGCGCGCGGGCAGGGGGGCGCCGCGCTCGAGGTACACGCGCACCATGCCGCTGACCAGCGCGACGCCGAGCGTGCGTGACAGCGGCGGGTCGCCGATCGTGAGGCCCTGGACGATCGTGAACTGCGCCGGGGTGACCGGGAGGGCCGTGCCGGCCTCACTGCGCGCGTCGAGGACGAACGTGCA
>JAPLLF010000727.1 GCA_026387715.1 Pseudomonadota bacterium | reverse complement strand
GCTGTTCGACGAGTCCGATCGCGTGATGATGGTCAACAGCGCCGGCCGCGCCCTGCTCGGCGGCGCGCTCGAGAGCGCGATGATCGGCCAGCCGTTCACCGCGGTGCTCGACGGGGCGCTGCGCGCCGGGGTGTTCGACCTGTCCAACGAGACCCGCGAGCAGCTCTACCAGCGGTGGCTGGCGTACCACCAGGCCCCGTCGGGGACGCTCGAGGTTCGCACCGGGACCGGCCGGTACCTGCGCGTCACCGAGACCAAGACGGCGGAGCGCGGGACGGTGTCGACGATCGCCGACGTGACCGAGGACATGCAGCGCGCCGAGGAGCTGCGCACCGCCCGCGAGCTCGCGGAGGAGGCGAGCGCCGCCAAGAGCGAGTTCCTGTCGTCGATGAGCCACGAGCTGCGCACGCCGCTCAACGCGATCCTCGGGTTCGCGCAGCTGCTCGAGCGCGATCGCAAGCGCCCCCTCGACGATCGCCAGCGCGAGCGCCTCGAGCACGTGATGCGTGGCGGCGAGCACCTGCTGCGCCTGATCGACGACGTGCTCGACCTGTCGCGCATCGAGGCGCGCCGGATCTCGCTGTCGCAGGAGCCGGTCGGCGTGCGGGATACGCTCGACGAGGTCATCGCGACCCTCGGCCCGATGGCCGAGCGCACCGGCATCGCGATCGCGGTGACGGCCTCGCGAGAGCTGCCCCAGGTGAACGCGGACCGGACGCGGCTCGCGCAGATCCTGATGAACTTCGGCTCCAACGCGATCAAGTACGGCAAGACGGGCGGCCACGTCACCTTCGACGTGCGCACGCGCCCAGGGGATCGCTTGCGGATCTCGGTGGTCGACGACGGGATCGGGATCCCGGCCGACAAGCACGACCAGGTGTTCGAGCCGTTCCAGCGCGCGGGGCAGGAGACCGGCCCGATCGAGGGTACGGGCATTGGCCTCACGATCAGCAAGCGGCTCGCCGAGCTCATGGATGGCCGCGTCGGATTCACGAGTGAGGTCGGGCGCGGCTCGGAGTTCTGGATCGACATCCCGCTGCACATCGATCCGACCCTGGCGGCGCCCGCCGATGCCAGCGCGCGCACGATCTCGCGGTTCGCGGGACCAAAACGCCACACCATCGTGTACGTCGAGGACAATCCGTCGAACATCGCGTTCATGCGCGAGCTGATCGGCGAGCTCGAGAGCATCGAGCTCGTGGTCGCGCCGACCGCGGAGCTCGGCCTCGACCTGATCCGGGCGCGCCGTCCCGACGTCGTCATCATGGACATCAACCTGCCGGGGATGAGCGGCATCGAGGCGCTGGCGCGGCTCCGCGCCGATCCCGAGATCTCGACGATCCCGGTGATCGGGTTGTCGGCGGCGGCGCTGCTCGCCGACGCCAAGCGCGCCAAGCAGGCGGGCTTCGATCGGTACTTCACCAAGCCGGTGAAGGTCGACGAGCTCATTGCCGCGCTGACCGAGATCATCGAGGCGTGAGTGGCGCGCGGATCGCGCGCCCAGACACAATAAGCGCGCAAGATCTGCGCGCATCCCACACCGCCACAGGCAGGTGTCGTGGCCGACGCGTTGCATCACCATGATCATGCTCAAGAAGATCCTGTGCGCGACCGACTTCTCGACGGGGTCGAAGGCGGCGCTCGGCACCGCCGTGATGCTCGCGAAGCAGGCCGACTGCGAGCTCGTGATCGTCCACGCGTGGGAGGTCGTCTACGCGGGGATCTACGCCGTCCCGACGGATCTCGGCCAGCAGGTGCTCGAGTCCGCGCAGGTGGCGCTGGCCGCGGCGGAGCGCGAGGCGGTGGCGCTCGGCGCCACCCGGGTCACCTCGCAGCTCGTCAACGGCAGCGCATGGCGCGTCATCGTCGATCTGGTCGCCGAGGATCCGGCGTTCGACCTCATCCTGATCGGCACGGCGGGGCGCAGCGGGTTGCCCCGCGTGTTGCTCGGCTCGGTGGCGGAGCGGGTCGTTCGCCACGCTCCTTGCTCGGTGCTCGTGGTTCGCCCCGACTACGTCGCGCGTCCCTTCACGCACCTCCTCTGTCCAATCGACTTCTCCGAGCTGTCGCGCGCCGCGGTCGAGCTCGCGATGGAGCTCGCGACCACGCCGCGCGCCGAGATCACGCTCGCGCACATGATCGAGGGGATGGACGACATCGGCGAGCCGGGCGCGCAGCCGGTCGCGTGGGATGCGGAGACCCGGGTCGAGGACGAGCTCGCCAGGTGGCGGGCGCGCATCGAGGAGAACGCGCGGCACGTCCACGTCAAGTGTCGGTCTCGCTTCGGGCGCGCGGGGGCGGGGCTGCTGCGGCTCCTCGACGAGGACGCGTCCTTCGACATCGTCGTGGTAGGGACGCACGGCCGGACCGGCCTCCGCCGGTTGTTCCTGGGCTCGGTCGCCGAGAAGCTGGTGCGCCACGCGCCGTGCCCGGTGCTGGTCGCCCGCCCGCGGCTGTCGCTGTCGGCCCTCGTGCTCGGCGCGGTCGGCGAGCTGGCCGTCTGATTGCACGGTCTTCTGGGTATGCCGATCGCCCCGATCCGAAAGCTCCTGTGCGCGACGGACTTCTCGTCCGGCGCCGTGGCAGCGCGCGCCGTGGCCTGTCGGCTCGCGATCCGACATGACGCGGAGCTCGTG
Source organism: Pseudomonadota bacterium (assembly GCA_026387715.1). Taxonomy (GTDB): domain Bacteria; phylum Myxococcota_A; class Polyangia; order Haliangiales; family Haliangiaceae; genus JABFXX01. Next base: position 5,125 of record JAPLLF010000727.1, on the reverse strand, counting down.
CTCGCCCATGCCTGGCACCAGGCCTATCTCGACACGTCGATCGCGCCGCTGGCGATCACGCAGATGGTACAGGACGCACGCGATGCGCTGGCGACCGAGGTCGCGGCCGCGCGCGCGGCGGGCGTCGCCCGCGTGTCCTCCCGCTTCGCGGCCGGCATCACGTGGACGTCGATCGTCGACATGGCCAACGAGGATCCGACGATCGACGCGATCGTGGTGGGCACGCACGGGCGCTCGGCGATCAAGCGTTTCCTCCTGGGCTCGGTCGCCGAGAAGATCATCCGGCACGCGCCGTGTTCGGTGCTCGCGGTCCGCGGCGAGCGCGAGCACGGCGACTACGAGCACGTGGCCTGCGCGGTCGACTTCGCGGACGAGTCGCGGATCGCCCTCGATCAAGCCGCGATCTTCGCCGCGCCCGCGACGCCCTTGACGCTGATCCACGTCGTCGAGCTGCCGCTGGCGTACGGCGAGGAGCCGTGGCTGGTCGATACCAACGGCATGGAGAGCGCGGGGCGCGCCGAGCTGGAGGTCTGGGCCTCGCGGGCGAGCAAGGAGCTCGGCCGCGAGGTCATCGCCCAGACCCACACGGGCAATCCCGTGCGCGAGACCGTCGCGGTCGCCGATGCCGATCCCACCACCGACCTGCTCGTCGTGGGCAGCCACGGCCGCACGGGTCTGCGACGCGTGGTGATGGGGTCGGTCGCCGAGCGGATCGTTCGTCACGCGCCGTGCTCCGTCCTGGTCGCGCGCGCGCGCCCGGAGCGTCCGCTGGTTGCGTGATTGCAATAAGCTCGGGCATGGCGATTCGCAAGCTCCTGATCGCGACCGACTTCTCTCCTGGGGCCGAGCCGGCCTTCGTCGTGGCCTGCCGGCTCGCGATCCAGCACGACGCCGAGCTCGTGCTCGCGCACGTCTGGGATCCGCCGAACGTCGTGTCGATCGGCGAGTTCTCGATCGCGCCCGAGGCCCTCGACGAGCTCGCGCAGCACGAGCGCGTCGGGCTGTCGAACCAGATCGCCACGGCGCGCACGCGTGGCGTGAAGATCGTGTCGTCGCGCTTCGTCACCGGCGTGCCGTGGTCGTCGATCGTCGATCTCGCCACCGAGGATCACGCGTTCGATCTCGTCGTGGTCGGCACGCAGGGGCGGTCGGCGGTCGCGCGCTTCTTGCTCGGCTCGGTCGCGGAGAAGGTGATCCGTCACGCGCCCTGCTCGGTGCTGGCGGTGCGTGGCGATCGCGAGCACGGCGCGTACGATCACGTGGCGTGCGCGACCGACTTCTCCGATCAGGCCCGGGTCGCCGTCGACGGCGCGCTCGAGCTGGCCACCACGACAGCCCGGCTCGAGCTGGTGCACGCGATCGAGCTGCCCATCATGTACGGCGAGGCGCCGATCTCGTTCGACACCATCGGCCTCGAGACCATCGCGACGCGCGAGCTCGAGAGCTGGGCGGCGAGCCTCCGCGAGCGATCCGCGGGCCCCGTCACGGTGCGCAAGCCGCTGGGCAGCGCCGCGCAGACGACCCTCGACCTCCTCGAGGCGGACCGGTCGATCGATCTCGCGGTCGTCGGCAGCCACGGCCGCACCGGGCTCCGGCGCGTGTTCCTCGGTTCGGTGGCCGAGCGCATCGTGCGCCACTCGCCGTGCTCGGTGCTGGTCGCGCGCAAGCGCCCCGTCGTCTAGGAGGTCGCGCGCGCCAGCACGTCGACGAGCGCCCGGCAGGCATCGACGGCGGTGAAGATGCCGTCGACGCCGTCTCGACCCATCACCACGACCGATCCGTACTTGTGCTCGGCCATGATCTCGACGACCTCGTCCACGGGCGTGTCGCTGGTGACGACGAACGGGTGATCCGTCATCGCCGCGTGGACGAGCGTGGTGTCGGGATCCATGCCGAGGTTGTTGGCGAGCAACAGCAGATCGCGCTGCGACAGGATCCCGCACAGCGTCCCCGCGTCGACGACCGGCAGATGGCGGATCCCCTGTTCGCGCATGACGCGCTCGGCCTCGGTCAGCGTGGCGAGGCGATCGATCGTGCGAGGCGAGTCGGTCATGTACCGGGAGATCGCGGGCATCAACATGCTCGTCGGTGCTGCATCGCGTGTGCCGGCGATCTCGTCAGTGATTCGTCGTGCTGGTGCGGACGATCCAGTCGACGACATCCTTGCTCGACACGACCCCGACGAGCCTGTCGTCGCCATCGACCACGAGGATGTGGTGGATGTCCTCGCTCGCCATCAACGCCGCCGCGTGCTCGATGGTGGCGTGCTCGCCGATGCTGTAGGCGATCGGGATCATCAGCTCGTCGGCGGTCTGCACGGCGAGATCGGAGGGCAGGGGTGTGCCCGCGCGGCTCGCGCGCATGAACGTGGCCAGCTCCTCGACGATGTCGTGCTTCGTGATGATCCCGATCGGGCGGCGGCGCTCGTCCACCACCGGGATGCACCCGATACGATTGGCGATCATCAGCTCGACGACGTCGGTCACGCCCACCTCGGGGCGCACGCAGATGACGTCGCGGCGCCCGAGGCTGCCGAGGGCGATCACGCCGAGCGGGATGTGGTCGACCCCGCGCGAATGATGGATCTCGCATCGCCGATCGTCGCCGGCTTCCATCATCGCCGACGCCGTCATGACACGGCTCGAACCAGGTCGTCGCGCAGCTTTCGCAGCGTCTGTCCGAGCGAGGTCACCTCGGTCGTGACCGCGTGGCCGGCGCGGGTCATGCGCGCCTCCAGCTCGGAGATGCGCGGCTGGAGGGCCTCCCAGCGGTCGTGAACCTCCATGCCCGCGAGGTGCATCTTGAGCTGAAGCTCGTCGACGAGCTGACGGACGTCGTCCCATGTGGACAGCGGCTCGGTCGAGGTGGCGGGGCCGGTGGTCATCGTCGTGGAATTCATGACACCGAGGGGATGCAATCGCCGGTCCGGGAGGTCTGGAGCACCGCGCGAAAGGCATCGGCGACCGCGACGTAGGGATCTGCGTGCGATCGTTCGACCGCGCAACAGTGGGCGCCGACCGCGACCCCGATCCAGACCTTCGTGGTCCGCTTGCCGTGCTCGACCCGGACATCGCCGCCATCGATCGTGCACCCCAGCAGCTCGAGGCGGACGATCCAGCGATGGATCGCGGCCTCGAGCGACGGTTCGGACGGCCCCGCGAACGCGATGGCGATGGGCTGCGGGTGCATGGTCATCGTCGCTCATCCCTACAAGAGCTGTTCCTCGTCACTTGCAGGCCGAATGCGGGTCAATCGCGCACGGTCTGCGTCAGCGGATCGGATGGCCTGCGCCAGCTGCGTGGGCGCTCGCGCGGGGTGCATGGCGCGTCGCGTGCAGCGTTCGTCGGGGATGATGCCACCTGCCTCGATCGCGGAGCTCGCGGAGCGGCTCGACGATGTCGACGAGGCGATCCTCGTCCAGATCCACGAGACCCAGGCGTCGCTCGACGACGTGGCCGAGGCGCTCGACCGGCTCGAGCGGCCGCAGGCGCTGTCACCATGGCCGACGTCGTCCCCCGCGCTGGCGGTGTACGAGATCCTGACGGCTGCACGAAAGGCGACGCGATGACGACGCTGCCCGAGGCCCTGCGCGACCACCTCGCGACGCTCTACCCCGACCATCACATCGCGAAGCTCGCGGCGCTCGGGGCCGACGTCGCGGTCGATGCAACGACCAAGGCCGCCGGCTACGGGACGTCGGTCCGGATCAGCCTCGTCGCGGAGACGCTCCCGCCCATCGAGCTGGTGTGTCGCGTCGCGTCCGCCAACGAGTTCGGTCACGATCGTTCCTCGGATCGCGCGGCCGCCGCGCTGCTGGCGTTTCGTGACTTCGCCGCGATCCCGGCGCACGTGGCGGCGATCGACGTGGGCGCGATCCGCCAGGACGGCGCCCTCGTGTCGCTGCGCGACTGTGGCGAGCACTACCTCATCGCGACCTATGCAGCGGGCACGCTCTACGCCGACGATCTGCGGCGGATCGCGCGGACGGGCATCACCGAAGAGCTCGACCACCAGCGGGTCCACACGCTGGCGAGCTACCTCGCCGCACTCCACACGCCGATCGGCGGCGAAGCCGGGGTGATCGGCGGCGAAGCCGGGGTGATCGGCGGCGAAGCCGGGGTGATCGGCGGCGAAGCCGGGGTGATCGGCGGCGAAGCCGGGGTGATCGCCGACGGCCTCCGCTACCGGCGCGCGATCCGGGACCTCGTCGGCGACGGCGAGGGCATCTTCGGGATCGTCGACGGTTACCCCCACGACGTCCCGGGCGCCTCGGCCGCGCGGCTCCGCGACATCGAGCGCCGGTGCGTCGAGTGGCGGTGGCTGCTCCGCGAGCACGAGGGCCGCGCGTGTCGGACGCACGGTGACTTCCATCCGTTCAACCTGCTGTTCGAGGGGGACCGGCTCGTCACCCTCGACGCGAGCCGCGGCACGTGCGGGGATCCCGCCGACGACGTGACGGCGCTCGCGATCAACTATCTCGCGTTCGCGCTCGATCAGCCCCACGGCTGGCGTGGCCTCGGACCGCTGTGGCACCGGCTGTGGGCCACCTACGCCGCCGCGCGCCACGATCCATCGTTGCAGTCGGTCGCGCCGCCGTTCTTCGCGTGGCGCGCGCTCGTCGTGTGCAACCCGCGCTTCTACCCAAACCTCGGGGTCGCGTCGCGCTCCGCGTTGCTCGGGCTCGTCGAGGGCGCCCTCGACGCGCGCCACCTCGATCCGGCCTGGGCCGACGAGCTGTTCGGATGACCGGCGTCGTGGTCTGGTTCACCGGGTTGCCGTCGTCGGGCAAGTCGACCCTCGCGCAGCTCGTCCGCGACGCGCTGGCGCCTCGCACCTCGGTCGTCCTCGACAGCGACGAGCTCCGCGAGATCCTGGGCGCGACGAGCGGGAGCTACGGCGCCAGCGCGCGCGATGCCTTCTACCGCACGCTCGCGGGCCTCGCCGCGATGATCGCGCGGCAAGGCTTGATCGCGCTCGTCGCGGCGACCGCGCCGCGTCGTGATCACCGCGCGACTGCGCGCACGCTCGCGCCGGCGTTCGTCGAGGTCCACGTCCGCACGCCGCTCGCGACGTGCGAGGGCCGCGACGTCAAGGACCTCTATGCCCGCGCGCGTGCGGGTGACGC
>JAPLLF010000602.1:1360-2089 GCA_026387715.1 Pseudomonadota bacterium | reverse complement strand
GAGGTGCGGCGACACGGCGTCGCCGAGCCGGAGGGTCGGGGCCTCGAGGCCGCACGCCAGGCGGAGCGCCGCCTCGTCCGAACCGGGCGCCACGAGATCGGGGACGCCGCTCTCGACGGGCTTCCACCCGATCACGCGGGCGCCACCGTCGACGAGCGCGCCGATCAGCGCGCACGCGACGTGGGTCTTGCCGATCTCGGTGCCGGTACCGACGACGGCGACGACGATCGCGGTCACGAGAAGATCGTCGCCTTGCCGTCGGTGATGACGATCAGCTCGCGCGTCGCGGCGAGCCGCACGCCGAGGCCGATGCGCGCGACGACGTCCTCGGTCACGCGCGGGAACCCGAGCAGCCGGGCGGTGTCGCGCACGAGATCCTTCGCGTTGATCGCGGGCGCGCGCTCGACGACGACGCGTGCCGCCGCCGCGAGCTCCGCGAGCGGAACCTCGTCGATCTGCCGGCGCGCAGCCGCGCTGGTGCCCGCGACGCGGACCGCCGGGATCGCCGTCGGATCCTGGTCGTGCCGCCACACCATCCCCTGTTCCCCGCCCCACCGCGCGCACGCGTCGACGACGCCGCGCACCTGATCGAGCAAGCGCTGGCTCAGCCGGGCGATGCCGAAGTACGCGCCGACGCGCCGCGCGAGCACGTTGATGTGCATCGGCGCCTCGGCGGCGAGGACCTGCTCGACGATTTTGGTGACCTCGGCGCCGTGCCGCGGCGCGAAC
>JAPLLF010000602.1:0-1332 GCA_026387715.1 Pseudomonadota bacterium | reverse complement strand
CAAACATTAACTACACCACGCACAACAGAACATCCTCGAAAATCTAGACGGCCGCCCGCCGCCCCGCGGGGATCGCGGTCACGCTGTACGGCCCGATCGCGATCGAGCCGCGCGTCATCCGGATCGGTGCGCTCGCCGCATCGACGAGCTCCGCGGCGATGTCCCCGTTCGCGGGTCCCGAGCCGAGCGCGAGCGAGGGATCGAGGATCGGCGCGGGCCCGCTGACTCCCGCCGAGGCCGGCGCCATGACCACGCGCTCGGTGATGTCCGAGGACTTCGGCGGGATGACGATCACGCCAGGGCCGCTGGCGCTGGCCATGACGACCGGCGCCGAGCCGGCCGCCCCGATCCGGAACGGGTTGCCCGTCGCCCGTCGGCGTGGCTCGCCGATCGGCGCGGGGCGACGGCGGGTCTGCGCGATCGCGGCGACGATCGCCCCGTGCGCGCGCTGGATCTCGCGCTCGGTGTCCCCCCACCAGTCCAGCGTCCAGATCCGGTGCAGCCGCCAGCCCGCCGCGCCGAGCTGTTGTGCGCGCAGCCGATCGCGACCACCGCGAGATCTAGCTTGTAGGCGCCGCAGCCGACCTGGTGTCGTACGCTCCAGCCGCGATCGGCGAGCGCCCGCGCGACCGCCGCCGTGATCGGGGTCGCCGGGGCGGCATCGGCGCAACCGACGCGCACCGCGCCGCCGCCGGCCCGCGCGAACGCGAGCATCGCCGCGAGGTCCTGGAGCCCCGGCGCGTCGCTCGTCGCGACGAGGTCGGGCTGATCGAGGCTCGAGACGATCACGAGCTGCTCGCGCGCGCGCGTGAACGCCACGTTCGTGAGGCGCTCGGCGCCCGGCTGCGCGAGGGTGATCAGATCGTCCGCGCCGATCGCGACGAACACGACGTCGCGCTCCTGGCCCTGCGCGTGACGGGCATCGACCACGAGCAGCGGCTCGGCGAGTTCGTCGACGAGCCCATCCAGACGCTGCTCGACCCGCGCGCGCTTGGCGGGATCGAACGTCACGATCGCGATCGAGCGGCTGCGCTGCCCCGGATCGCGGAGGCGCGCGAGGACCTCGAGCGCGATCGCCTCGACCTCGTCGGCCTCGGCCCGGCGGTACGCGACGCCCAGCTCCGGCGAGCTGCTCGCGACCGGATACACGACGAGGCGGTCCCCGTAGTGGCGCCGATTCGCGAGCGCGAACAGATCCTCGTGACGGCTCCGGTAATGGGTCGCGAGCTGCAGCGTCGGCAGGCCGGCCGCGAGGGCCACGTCGAGCAGGCTCTCCCCGACCTCCGGGGCCAGCTGCGCGCGGTCGCCGATCACGACGAGCGACGTCGCCCG
>JAPLLF010000836.1 GCA_026387715.1 Pseudomonadota bacterium | reverse complement strand
CGCTTGATCTCGTCGGTCGGGTCGTAGCCGTCCTCGTACAGCAGCTCGGTGATCAGGTCGTCGAGTGTTGCCGGCGCGGGTCCGGTGGCACGAGGCGGGTAGGTCTTGGGGCCGGCGTTGATCATGCGACCCCCAAATCCTGGGCCAGCTGGTATTCGGCCAGGTCGCGCTCTGCGATCTGGTTGGCGATTTCGTTGGCCTCTTCGTACCGTTCCATGTCGACATCGACTACCTGCGCCGCGGTGGCGTCGTCGCTGTAGTCGTCGTCGAGCGCGTACGGCATGCCCTCTTCGAAGTACATTTCGTACTGCGCGTTGGTCTCGAACTGATCGAGATCTCTCTCGACGATCGCCATCTCGATCGCGGCAACCTCCTCGCGACCCAAGGCGTACGCTCGGCTAAGGGCGGCGTTCGCGACGACGTAGTCCTGCTTCGCGCGTTCGAGCGCGACATCGGCCTGATCGAGCGCTGCTTTGGCATCGCTGATCGCCTTGCACCGTCCTTTATGCCGGCGCATGCGGCGCACGCGAGGTCGCCGTTGTCCTGGTGCCGGAATGCAATCGCGAGAAGGTTCGTGCGGCAGGCATCGCAGCACGCGTTCTCGCGCGGCGTGATCTTCACCCAAGCGCCGTTCCGCCCGCCGTCATCGTCCTTCACGAATTTGATCCAGTAGGCCCTCGGGCGATCAGTCCCCAGCTCCGGCGTTTTCTTGCAGAGGCGATCGCGTTCGTCTTTGATCAAGAGACCGCGCGCGTGCAGCCCGTGAAGAACCTGGTCCTTGTCGAAGCGGCAGCCCCGCGCGAGTTCAGCGAACGGACCCGGCAAGACGGCGACGAGCCTACGACGAGCAGGGCGACTTGTTTCGCGCGCTCGCTCTTGTTCGGATCGATCGCGACGATTTCCGCGTCGAACATCGCGCGAAGGCCTGCACGCTGCGTTGGCGTCGAGAAGCGCTCGATCAGAGCCGCGACGTACTGCGGCCCGAGGTGCCCGTGGTGCTGGTCGAGCGCCTGGTGCAACGTCGGGGCGTAGCTCTTCTCGAACGGCTCGGCATGGACCTCCAGCGTACGGTTAGCGTAGCCAGCAGCGGCACCGGCTCGAAGCAGCGGCTTCTCGCCGCTGACGAAGACCACCGTCAGCCACGTTGCGGGCGGGCGTAACCCGCCGGTCTGCGTGCCACGACCGCGGCCAACGCCCGTCGCCGCCACGTAGGCGAGTTGATCCAACAACTCCTGGCTCTTCGAGAGCTGCGTGTCGTCGAGGTGCGCGATCAAGTCGCGCGTCATCGCGAAGTAGGCCTCTACCGCGGTGGGGGTGACGTCACCCGTCATCCGCAAGTCGCCGGGTCTGCCCCACACCGATTCAGCGAGGGCTTGCCCGGCACTCTTGCCATAGCCGCTCTGCCCCCAGAATGAAATGACCAAGCCACGCATGTCGAGCAACCGCAGCAGCGGCGCCACGTAGCCAGCTGACCATGCCAGTTCAGCGATCACTGACTTATCCCGGGCCTCGATCACGATCCGTCGGCACTCCGCTTCGCTACCTCGCGCCGACAGGCCTTCGAGAAAGCGCGGGTCGGCGTCGACAACGGCACGACAGTGAGCGCCGACGACGTGTTTGCCGATCACGAAGCTCGTGAAGTTCGGTGACCACCCACACCGCGTGAACACAGGCACGTACGGCAGACGGTCGCGATTCGCGATCTCCTGGTGCTGGAGGAACCGCACCAGAGCGCTCATGTTCTCCGACGTGACCGGTGCACCGTGCGCAGCGAGTTGCAGCAGCTCGTTGCCGGCGACCGCCGAACGAGGCAGCATCTTGCTTGCCTCCTCGGAGCCGTAGCGATACCGAACGTTGCAGTGGTACCGACCGTGCTCGTCGATCCCGACTTCGCTGACATTGATCGGCCCTGGTGCAATCAGCTGGTAGGTCATCTTGCCCTTCGCGTGACGAGCGCGGTGGATGCCGCGCGGGCCGATCAGGTACTCCGGCGCCGTCATCCAGCCTTCACCCGCGAA
>JAPLLF010000854.1 GCA_026387715.1 Pseudomonadota bacterium | reverse complement strand
GGCCTGGCGACCTGGCTCAAGGCCGGCATCATCGACAAGGTGATCTGCAGCTACATCGGCGGCAACGAGGACCTCCACACCCGGATGGCCTCCGGAGAGGTCAAGGTCGAGATCACGCCGCAGGGGACGCTCGCTGAGCGCATGCGCGCCGCGGGCGCCGGCATCCCGGCGTTCTTCACGCCGACCGGCGCGGGCACCGTCGTCGCCGACGGCAAGGAGACCCGCGAGATCGACGGGCGCCCATGCATCCTCGAGAAGGCGCTGCACGGCGACGTCGCGCTCGTGCGCGTGACGACGTCCGATCGGTTCGGCAACGCCCGGTTCTGGCGCACCGGCCGGAACTTCAACCCGGTCGTCGCGATGGCCGCGAAGCTCACGATCGTCGAGGCCGATCACCTCGTCGACAACGGCGCGATCGATCCCGACGACGTGCACCTGCCGGGCATCTTCGTCCACCGCATCGTCCACGTGCCCGAGCACGAGAACGCGTTCGAGTTCCGTACGACCCGCAAGCGAGGGGACAAGTAGATGGCGTTCTCGACGTCCGACATGGCGCGCCGCGCGGCGCGCGAGATCCCCGAGGGCGCGATCGTCAACCTCGGCATCGGCCTGCCGACCCAGGTCGCCGATTACCTGCCGATCGGTCATGCCTGGCTCCACAGCGAGAACGGCCTGCTCGGCATGGGGCCGTTTCCGTACGAGGGCGAGGAGGATCCGAACCTCATCAACGCCGGCAAGCAGACGGTCACGGTGCTGCCCGGTGGCTCGACGTTCGACTCGGCGAGCTCGTTCGCGATGATCCGCGGCGGGCACGTCGATCTCGCGATCCTCGGCGCGATGCAGGTGAGCGCCGCGGGCGACCTCGCGAACTGGGCGGTGCCCGGGGGCAAGGTGATGGGCATCGGCGGCGCGATGGATCTCGCGAGCGGGTGTCGCCGCGTGATCGCGATGATGCAGCACGTGACCAAGACCGGCGGGCACAAGCTGGTGCACCGCTGCGACTACCCGCTGACCGCCGCGCGCGTCGTCGCGCTCGTGATCACGGATCTCGGCGTGTTCGAGCCGACGGGGGAGGGCTTTCGCCTCGTCGAGCTCGCGCCCGGCGTGACCCGCGACGAGGCGGTGGCCGCCACCGGCGCGCCGCTGACGTGAAGATCCTCTACGAGGAATCGTGTTTCTTCGCGATCTGTCAGGCGGACGATGGGTCGTACGTGCTCGACGTCTGCGCCTCGCAGCCCGGGATGCGGTCGGCGACCTTCCAGGTGTACGTGCCGATCAGCGCCGCCGAGGCTGCCGATCGCGCGGCGATGCAGACGCTGGCGCGGGTCGTCGACCTCGGGAAAGTCCCCGACGATCGAGCTAGGATGGACGGATGACGAGAACCAGTTCCAAGATCTGGCGCACGGTCGTGTTCGCGGGCGCGATGCTCGGCGCCGGCGCGTCCTGCGGCAAGGACAAGCAGGCGACGACGACGCCACCACCGGAGCCGGTCGCCGTGCCCGCCGCGGACCCCGGCGCGGCCGACGCCAAGGCCAACGCCGACAAGGCCGCGCAGGAGCAGGCAGCCAAGGAGGCCGACGACAAGCGCGCCGCCGACGAGCTGGCCGCCAAGGAAGCCGAGGAGGCCGCCGCCAAGCAGGCCGAAGAGGACGCCGCGAAGAAGCGGCCTCGCGGCGGCAACGCGCGTCCGACCGGCCGCGGCTTCGTCCTCTCCTGATCCCCGCACGTCACGCCCCGAAAACACACTGACCGCCTACGGTGAGGCGGTCAGTGAGGTCAGTGAGGGTCGCGAGCTCGCCGGGATGGGTTACATCTCGACGTGGCCGCGGTGCTCGCGCTCGAGCGCGCGCTTGAGCTTGTCGAGCGCCGAGTTCTGGATCTGCCGGATCCGCTCGCGCGACAGGTGATACTGGTCACCGATCTCGCGGAAGGTCCGCTCCTCGTCGTCGCCGAGCCCGAAGCGCTTGGTGAGCACGTCGGCCTCGATCGGCGAGAGGTGGTGGATGAGCTTCTTGAGCTGCTCCGTGAGCGTCGCCGTGGTCATGTCGTCCGCGGGCGAGTGATCCTCGCTGCCCGGATCGGCCATGGTGTCGCCGAAGCTCCGATCGTCGTCGTCGTGCACCGGGCGATCGAGGGACATCGGCTGTCCCATGATGTAGCGATGCATCTGGTTGAGCTTGGCGAGCGGCACCTTGGCCGCCTTGGCGAGCTCCTGCGGCGTCGGCGGGCGCCCCAGTTCGCCGATCAGGCTCTGACGAACCTTCTCGAGCTGCTGCTGCGCTTCGAGCATGTGCACGGGGATGCGCACCGCGCGCGCCTTGTCGGCGAGCGCGCGCCCGATCGCGTGCCGGATCCACCAGCACGCGTACGTCGAGAACCGGAGGCCGCGACGGTAGTCGAAGCGCGACACCGCGTGCATGAGCCCGAGGTTGCCCTCCTGGATCAGGTCCGCGAGCGGCATGCCGCCGCGGTCGTAGCGCCGCGCCATCGTGACGACGAGCCGCAGGTTGGCCCGCACGAACTCGTCGCGCAGGTTCATCGCGTCGCGATACGCCTGATGGACGGCGTCGAGGTAGCTGCCGGCCTCCTTCTCCGCCCCCTCCGGCCACCACGTCTCACCACCCGCGAGGGCGGCCTGACGGGCACGGAACAGCTCGCGCACCACCGCATCGATGTGAACGCGATCGAGATCGAGCGTGCGGAGCTGCAGCGCAGCCTCGCGCGCCACGGCGGCGAACTTCTTGACGACCTTGG
>JAPLLF010000547.1 GCA_026387715.1 Pseudomonadota bacterium | reverse complement strand
GCTCGCACTCGTCAACCCGTCGACCGAAGCGACGCTCGCCGAGGTCGCGACCGGCGGCCTGGACCTCCCGGGCGCGTTCGCGTTCGCGCGGACGACCGGCGCCGAAGCCCTGGGCGAGCTGTCGTTCGCCGACCGCGGGGCGTTGCTCGCGAGCCTCGCCAAGGCGCTGCACGGCGCCCGCGAGGAGCTGATCGCGCTCGCCATCGCCAACGGCGGCAACACGCGCGGCGATGCCAAGTTCGACATCGACGGGGCGGCGGCGACGCTATCGCACTACGCCGAGCTCGGCGCCAAGCTGGGCACCGCACGGCTCCTCGCCGATGGCCCTCCGATCCAGGTCGGTCGCACCGCGCGCATGGCGGGCCAGCACGTCTACGCGCGCCGGCACGGCGTGGCGGTCCACATCAACGCGTTCAACTTCCCGGGTTGGGGGCTGGGCGAGAAGCTCGCGTGCGCCCTGCTCGCCGGGATGCCCGTGATCGCCAAGCCTGCGACCGCGACCGCGCTCGTCGCGCACCGCATGGTCGAGCTGTTCGCGCCCCTGCTGCCCGCCGGCGCCCTGTCGCTGCTCGTCGGCCCCGCCGGCACCCTGCTCGACCAGCTCGACGCCGGCGACGTCGTCGCGTTCACAGGTGGCAGCGCGACTGCGCGCACGCTGCGCGGCCACGCCCGGATCATCGAGCACAACGTGCGGCTCAACGTCGAGGCCGACAGCCTCAACGCGGCGGTCCTCGGACCCGACGTCGATCTGACGAGCGAGCTCGGCGCGCTGTTCCTCGCCGACGTCGTGCGCGACATGACGCAGAAGACCGGCCAGAAGTGCACCGCGATCCGCCGCGTGCTCGTGCCCAGCGAGCGCGTCGACGAGGTGTGCGCGGTGCTCGTCGAGCGACTGTCGGCGCTCGTCGTCGGTGATCCGGCGACGTCGGACACCGTCCGGATGGGCCCGGTCGCGACGAAGCAGCAGCAGACCGACGTGCGCGCCGGCATCGCGCGACTCGCGGCGTCGACGTCGTCGGTCCACGGCGGGCTCGGCGAGGGCGGGATCCCGAGCACGGGCTTCTTCGTCGGCCCCGTCGTGCGGTCCACCGCGACCCCGATGACCTGCGACGCCCTCAACGACCACGAGGTGTTCGGCCCGGTGACCACCATCGGGGCCTACGACGGCGACGCGAAGACCGCCGCGGCGTTCGTCGCGCGCGGGCGCGGCTGCCTGGTGTCGTCGGCCTACTCCGACGATCGCGCCTGGGTCGGCACGCTCGTCACGCGGGCCGCGGGATGGGCCGGCCGGCTGTTCCTCGGCTCGGCGAAGATGGCGGCGATGTCGCCGGGGCCTGGCACCGTGCTGCCGTCGCTGATCCACGGCGGACCCGGGCGCGCCGGCGAAGGCGAGGAGCTCGGCGGCGAGCGCGGCCTGCGCTTCTACATGCAGCGCACCGCCCTCGAGGGCGATGCGAGCGTGCTCAAGGCGCTCTGCGAATAGCGCGACCGCGGGTCACGTCGGGCCGGTCGGCGGCCGGTTCCGCAGCATCGCGGGCGCCGACGGATCGGGCTCGAGCATCGGCAACAGGTGGGCGAGCTCGCGCGCGACCTGCCGGCAACGATGCCGCACGAAGTCGACGGCGTACGGCTCCGCGAGCAGCACGACGAGGCCCGCGTCGTACCAGAAGCTGCACGCGTACGCGTCCGGATCGACGACCTCGCCGTGCGAGCTGTGCGGCGCATGGGCGCCGAACACCCGCCGCGCGAGGAACGGCCAGCGCGACTTCTCGACCTCCTGTGGCGGGTGCGCGCTCGCGACGAGCTTGCCCTTGAGGATGAGGAACGCGTTGGTCGCGCGATCGACGTTCGCGAGCGCCTGGAGGTACGACGTGATCCGCTCGACGATCCGATCCTGCGGCGGATTCACGGTCGCCCCGACGACGATCTCCGGAAGGTGGGTGGCCTCCCAGCGCCGACGGATCGCGCGGAGCTGGCGCGTCACCCGATCGCACGCGGCCTCGAGGTCGGTCGTCTTGTCCGGCTGGGTGGAGAGCTCGATGTGGAGGTACTCGCCGAGCACGACGGTGCGCGCGGGGACGCCGGTGCGCGCGGCCTCCGCGGCATCGTCGGCCGGGGCGCCCTCGATGACGATGCGCGCGCTGATCGCGCCGGTCTCGGCGATCAGCGTCCGCAGGGCGTCGCGCACCTCGTCGTCGATCTCGACGCCGATATCGCTCACAGCACGCCCGTCGTGATCATCGTCGTCGGCTGCGGAAAGAACAGGTAGTTCGCGATCGCCGGCTCGCCGCCGTACAGGTCGCGCCACGCGCCCGCGTGAAACCCGATCGGCGCGTGCGCGATCTCGCCGAAGTCCACGTGCAGCAGATCGTACGCCGGCAGGATCGCGACGAGCTTCTGCATGCGACGGAGGAGCGGCGCGTCGTACACGCCGGCGCGCGGGGACGACGTGATCGCGAAGCGACCGTCGTCTCCCCGGGTGGCCGTGACCGCGATCTGCTGGACCGCCGCGACCCGGGCGCGATGCGAGATGCACACGCGCAGGTAGAGCTCGTCGATGACCGTCGAGGTCGCCCACTCGTCGGGGACCTCGGCGCCGTGATCGCGCACGGCGAGGATGCACGGCGCGCGGCCGAGGCACAGGACCCAGATGTAGTCGCAGGGCTCGGCGTCACCGCCGCGCTCGACGAACGTCTGCGCGGCCAGCTCCTGCGCGAGCTCGTCCGCGATCGCGTCGACGTCCGACGGCTCGAGATCGAGGACGGCCTCGCTCGGCTCGCCCCACGTGTGGGTGGGATAGACGCGCTCGAGCACGTGCTCGACCTCCTCCATCATCGAACCCTTGCGATCGTCGCAGCCCGACTTCCCCGAGCAGTTGGTGCAGCCGCCCATCCGCCTACAGCCCCTGGCGTTCGCTCGGGGGCAACGAGAGCCCGAAGCCCTCGTGCAGCGTCTGAACCGCGAGCTCGGCGTACTTGCGCGCGATGACGCACGAGATCTTGATCTCGCTCGTCGAGATCAGCTGGATGTTGATGTTCTCGCCAGCGAGCAGCTGGAACATCGTCTTCGCGACGCCGGCGTGCGAGCGCATGCCGACGCCGACGACCGACACCTTCGCGATCTCGTCGTCGAACTTGATCCGCTCGCCCCCAGGACCGCCGACCAGGTCGGGCACGTTCGCCTTGAGGATCTCGACCGCGCGCTTGCGGTCCCCCTTGGGGACCGTGAACGTCAGGTCGGTCCGGCCATCGTGCGCCTGGTTTTGAACGATCATGTCCACCGAGATGCCACCGTCGGCCAGCGGCGCGAACAGCTTGCCGGCGACGCCGGACACATCCGGCAGATC
>JAPLLF010000438.1 GCA_026387715.1 Pseudomonadota bacterium | reverse complement strand
GTGGCGTCCCCCGATCTCCGTGGATCGGGCATCACGTTGCCGACCCGAGCCCAGGCGCTCGATCAGGCGGCTGGATCGACCCGCGGCGCGTGGCCGGCGCTCCTGATCTGACGGGCCACGTGCACCGCGATGCCCTTCGCGAGGTCGACGCCGAGCCACGCGATCCGGCGCGCGTCGTCGACGCTGCGCGCGCACGTCGTACTGCGGGCCGCCACCCGCAGCGCGTCGGCGATGTCGCCGCCCCAGAGCAGGCCGCGGGCGTTGCGCAGGTAGGCTTCGAGCCGCGCCGCGGCGCGATCTTCGGGCGTGAGCACGTCCCGATGAGCGCTGACGAAGCGCTCGACCACGTCGAGGTGGTCCTGGTACGTGCGGTGGAGCGTCGACAGGCCCTCGCTGCCGCGCATCGCGCGGGTCAGCGTCTCCTCGATCACCCCGATCGGCCAGCGGAGGGCGACCCGCAGGTGAAAGTCGAGGTCCTCTGCCGTCCGTAGCCCCTCGTCGAAGCCGCCGACGTCGCGGTACGCCTCCCGCGAGATCATGACCGACGCCGGCACGAGCGCCGGGCTGCGGACGACGTGGTGGAGGATCATGCCGTCTTCCGGGAGCTGCGAACGGCGGTGGTAGATCGCGGTCCCGACCCGGTCGTCGCCCATCTGCTCGACGTCGGTGAGCACCATCCCGTAGTCCACGGCGTGCTCGAGGAACGCGACCTGCCGATCGATCTTGGTCGGCGCCCACTCGTCGTCGGAGTCCAGGAACGCCAGGTACGTCCCGTGCGAGACGGCGACCCCATGGTTGCGCGCCGACGACACCCCCCCGTTGGTTTGGTGGACGAGGCGGAGCCGGTCGCCGTAGGTGCGGGCCAGGACCTCGGCGGTGTCGTCGGTGCCGCCGTCGTCGATGACGATCACCTCGATGGCGTCGGCCGGATAGGTCTGGTCGAACACCGTGCGGACCGCGATCAGCAGGTCATCGCGGCGGTTGAACGTCGGAATGATCGCACTCACCAGGGGACGCTTCATGGAAGGTTAACGTGCACCGAACGTGCCTCGCCCCGTTGCCGCGCTTCAGGGGTGCAAGAGGCGACGTCGCGTGCCCGCCCGCACGCCAGGTGCGTCGTTCTTGCGCGGGGGGCGCCGTCCTGACGCAGTCCGTGCAGGCGCCTCCCTCCGTCACCTGCCATGAGGCTGGCGAAACAGGCCGAGCGCCAGCTGCTCGGGCGCGAACCGCCCGTCGTGGTCGACGATCTCCGCGTGGAAGATGCCGACCCGGCCGAGCACATCGCCGGTCCCGGCCACGGTCGGCAACTCGCGCTCGCTCGTGAACATGAGGCGATATCCCGCGGCGCGCGCGGTCGCGACGACGTCGTCGTCGAACCGACCGTGCGGGAACGACAGCGTCGTCACCGCGGCGCCGTCCCCCAGGTGACGCTCGAGCACCGCGCGCGAGGTGGTCAGCTGCGCGCGCGCGTCGACCGTGGTCAGCGGCGCGTGCGTCTGACCGTGGGCGCCGATGGTCGCCCCCGCCGCCACGAGCTCCTGGAGTTATCCGCTCGACCAGCGCCCGCACCAGGCTCAGGTCGGCCGACGTGGGGGCCGGCTCGTGGGGCGCGACCTCCTGCCACAGCGTGCGCGCACGCGCGGGGCTCAGTCGCCCCGCGCGCCACGCGCTGACCAGCTCCTCCTGCCAGAACGCGCGGGCACGCCCCACCGCGTCGGAGACGACGAACACGACCGCCGGGATCGCGGCCGCGCGCAGGTGACGCATCGCGAACTCCACGTTGTCACTCCACCCATCGTCGAACGTGACCAGCAGCGAACGCGTGGGCAAGGGAGGCCCACCCGACCGCGCGGCGAGCACGTCTGCGAGCGAGACCACGTGGTAGTGACGCTGGAAGAACGCGAGGCAAGCGACGAACACGTCCTCGGCGATCGTGTACTCCGGATCGCTCGTCGCCCACCGTGGGTCGGTCGTCGGCAACACGCGATGGAACATGATGATCGTCAGCCGGTCCCGGTTGCGGCGACGGTGCCAGGCGTCCAGCGCGCCGGAGCGGTAGAGACCACGCTTGATCGTGCGCGCGAGCGAGACACGGAGCATGGCGTGGCTCGTTGCACGGCGCATGCCCGGAGACCCGCCTAGAAGTTTGGTGTTTTTTGGTTGTCGTCGACGACGACGTTTGATCTGATCAGCGAATGACGCTGGGCAAGTCCCCGACCACCGAGGACGCGTTCCGCTCTGGCACCGAGTTCTGCCGGGACCGCGTGTCGGAGACCT
>JAPLLF010000391.1 GCA_026387715.1 Pseudomonadota bacterium | reverse complement strand
GCAGCGCTTCGCGGGCGCGCTCAAGGCCGGCCGCTTCCTCGAGTTCCGCGTGACCACCGCGAAGGAGCGCCTCGCGATCCCGTACAATGTGTACGCCGACAAGAATAAGAAGCAGCTCGTCGGCTACCTCGGCTTCGCGCTGTAGAGATCTTCGCGTAGGCTCCGCCCGATGTCGGCGAGCAGCAAGACGTCTGGAGCGTTCGTCTTCGGATCACCCGTGAGCGTCGGCCACGTGCGGCCGCTCATGCCGCTGGCGAAGCGCCTCGTGGCGCGCGGGTTCACCGTCGTGTGGGCGATCAGCGGCGACGACACCGAGCCGGCGTCGGCCTGGCGCGAGCCGCTCGCCGCGCTCGGCGTCACGTTCGTGGATCTCGACGAGACGGTGCCATTCCCGCGCGGCCGCACGGCGGAGATCGCAGCCGGAGGCCTGCTCGCCAGCACGTTCCGTCGGATCCTGGCCCGCGCGAACGACGTGGCCGCCGGCGCCGCCGCGGCGATCCGTGCGGCGGTGGGGGACCAGCCGATCGTCGGTGGCGTCTACGACTTCTTCGCGCTGTGGGCGTACGTCGCGATGCGCCGGCTCGGCATCGCGGATCTCGACGCGCTGGTCAGCGCGTTCCCGGGGATGCTCGACGACCTGCCGCCGGTCTACGCCGACGATGGGGTGTACCAGCGCGAGCTCGCGGCGCTCCGCGCGTCGGGGATCGGCGCGTTCGACGAGGTGCCGCGCGCGGGGGTGCTGCCCCGCGATCCCGCGCTCCGCGTGCTGAGCTTCTCGTCACCGCGCCTGTGCCCCGACGTGCCGGCCGGTGTTCACGTGCTCGGCGTGCAGTGCGACGCGTTGCCCCGCGTCGACGATCTCGCCACCGCGTCGTCGGAACACCAGGCGCTGGTGCAGCGGCTCTCGGCGGCGCGCGCCGATGGGGCGCGGGTGGTGCTGCTGTCGATGGGCACGATCGTCACCCGGATGTTCGCGAAGGCCGGCCCGGCGCATCTCGCGTTCCTGCGTCGGATGTACACGACGCTCGCCGCGTCGGCGCTGCGGTCGGGCGCCATCGTGATCGCGTCGACGTGCGACACGTCGGCGGCCGAGCTCGGGATCGACGAGGCGGCGCTCGGCCCCGCCGCGCAGGATCGCGTGATCGCGCTGCCGTTCGTGCCGCAGCCGTTGCTGTTCGCGCACGGGCTGGTCGACGTCATGCTCATGCACGGCGGCGCGAACACGTTCCACGAGGCGGTGGCGTCGGGCGTGCCGCTGCTGGTCAGCCCCGCGTTCGGCGATCAGGAGAGCGTCGCGCTGGCGGCCGCCAAGCTCGGCGTCGGGGTGTGCGTCGAGGCGATCATGGTGCCGGCGCTGGCCGGGGCGGTCTCGCTCGAGCGCATCGCCGACGAGGTGTTGCCGGCGATGCTGGCGCCCGGCGTCAGCCGCTGGAAGGCGGCGGCGACGAGCCTGGCCGCGCACGTCAAGCTGGAGCAAGGCCTCGACGTCGCCGAGGCCCTCGTGCGCGCGCACCGCTAGCGTCGCCGTCGATCGCATCACGGCGTGGCTCTGCCGGCGTGCCGCGCAGTCCACTCCGGTCATCGCATCATGGCGACGCCGCCACTCTCGCGAGCCAGCGTCTGCAACAGCTGTGCGTCTTGATCGATGCCGAGGCCGACGGTGTCGAACCGTACGCCGCGCTGCATCTCGCTGCGCGCGTTGCGGAGGAGCGAGTCCGCGCCGCCGCCGGTGTTCGCGAGGCCGTCGGATAGCAGGATGATGCGCGCCGCGCCGATCTCGTACGCGAGCTCGAGCGCCGGGACCGCCGCGGTGGAGCCGCCGGTCTTGATCCCGTGGATGAACGCCTCCACGCCCGCACGCGTGCGGGGCTCGAGCACGATCATCTGCGGCGCCAGCGCCTGCAGCGAGTCATCGAACCAGATGATGTTGAACCGCGTGCCATCCGGCATCGCGCGCAGGGTGCCGATCAGCTCCTGCTGTGCGGCCTCGAGCTTCGAAGGCAGCGGGCCGCCGGCGGCCGCGTTGACGAGCGAGCCCCCGAGCCCCGCGAGCACCGCGCCGGTCTTCGACATCCCGACCTGCGAGCCCGCGAACCCGGCCGACACGCCACTCATCGAGCCCGACCGATCGAGCACGAACACGACGTCCTGCGCACCGTCGAGCGGCACACCGAAGAACTGCACGTGGACGGAGACCTCGGCATACGCGGTGCCACCGCCACCACCGCCACCGCCACCGCCACCACCACCGACCGGCGTGGGCGCGATCCCGATCATCCCGCGACCGTTGAGGCCGAACTGACCGGAACAGGCGGTGGCTGCGAGGGCGAGTACGAGCGAGGCCTTGCGAAGCGACATGGTGGGTCCTGTCGCAAGAGCGGGGCCACCTCGACAGGGCCCTCAATCCAGTTACTTACGCGCGCGGCTCGAGCGCAGACAGCAAGGTGTGGTGTGTGGGGCTCGTGAAGCCTGGTTCACGGGTGCCGCAGACACACCTGCGGACGAAGGGGCGTGCGCGCGAGGAAGCGACCGATCAGCGCTTGCCGAACGCGCCCGCGAAGTCGCGCGCGAACTCGCCGACGCCGCGCGCCGCGACGCCGGTGATGTCCTTCACGGCCGACGTGACCTGCGCCTCCCAGCCGCGCGAGTACGAGGTCAGGTAGTCCCGCATCGAGACCTGCATGTAGTCGTCCATGCCCATCTTCGACAGCATGTCGACCATTCCGGCGACGGGCACCGGCACGTACGCGATCGTCTTGCCGACGGCCTCGCCGATCGACGCGGCCACGGTGTCCATGCCGACCGCGGTGGGGCCGGTCAACGTGTACGTCTTGCCCGCGTGCGGCGTCGGGTTCGCCAGGATCGCCGCGACCGTGGCGCCGATGTCGCGGACGTCGATCATCGGCATCTTCGCGTCGCCGAGGGCGAAGTAGAGCGTCGCCTGCTCGGCGATCGACTGCGCCGCCATCATCAGGTTCTGCATGAAGAAGTGCGGCTTGACGATCGTGAACGGGATCCCGGAGCCGGCGATCTCGGCGTCCGACAGCGCGTGCATGCGGCTGTTGAGGTTCGGCGCGTCGTGCGCGGCGCCGACCGCGGACATCCGCACCACGTGCTTGACGCCGCCGAGCTTGGCCGCCCACAGCGCGTTGGAGGACTGGATCGGCGCGAGCGGCGTGGGCGGGGCGAGCAGCCACGCGACGTCGACGCCGGTGAACGCGCCCTCGATCGTCCGCAGGTGCGAGAGATCGCCGGTGCGGAGCTCGACGCCCTGGGCCTCGAGCGCCTGCGCCTTCGCGGGGTCGCGCACGAGGCCGATGAGGTGGTGGCCCGCGCCCTGGAGGGAGCGGATCACCGCGGAGGAGACACTGCCGGTCGCGCCGGTGAGGAGGATCTTGGACATGGCGTGATGGTGGGCTCGCAATCGGGACGGCGCAATCGATCCCAGCGGAGCAGATTGGCCATCCACCGGGACAATCGGCCCGACCTCAGCTGGGCATCTCGAACCGCGCGAGCAGCAGCTCGATCGCCACGCGGACCTGCGGCGCGAGGTGCCGGGCGGAGGGGTAGACGAGCTGCATCTGCAGCGGGGGTGGCCAGTGGCTGGCGAGCACCGGGACGAGCTTGCCGCGCGCGACGTCGGTGCTGGCGTACGCCGCGGGGATCCACGCGATGCCGTGCCCGGCGAGCGTCGCCAGCCGCACGACCGACAGCGCGTTCGTCACCATCCGCTTGCGAACCGTCACTTCCTCGGTGCGCTTGCCGCGCTGGAACCGCCAGCGCTCGCCCCGCGAGGACCCCGAGAACACGAGGCAGTCGTGTGTCGCGAGGTCCCGCGGCACCTTCGGGGCGCCGCGTCGCTTGAGGTACGCGGGACTCGCGAAGTAGCCGCTCGGGCCCTGGCCGAGCGGCCGGGCGATCAGCGACGAGTCGGCGAGCGCGCCGCCGCGGAGCGCGATGTCGTAGCCCTCGGCCACGAGATCCACGTGGCGATCCGTGAAGTCGAGCTCGAGGCGGATCTGGGGGTAGCGATCGACGAGCTCGAGGAGGATGCCGCCGACGTGCTCGGCCATCGACACGGTTGCGGTCACGCGCAACAGGCCGCGGGGTTCGGCGCGGGCATCGAGGACCGTGCGCCCGGCGTCGGCGATCGCCGCGAGCGCCGGCCGGACGCGGGTCAGGAATGCCTCGCCCGCCTCGGTCAGGCTCACGCTTCGCGTGGTGCGCTGGAGCAGGCGGGTCTCGAGCGCGGCCTCGAGCGTGGCGAGCCGGCGGCTGACCGTCGAGCGCGGGAGGCGGAGCGTGACGGCGGCACCCCGGAAGCTCTTGAGCTCGGCGACCGCGGCGAACACGCGCACCGCCTCGAGCTCGGCGAGACTGTCCCAGTGAGCGACCAATGGACGTCGCGTGCGTAGATTGTCCATTCCCCGGTCATCGCACATCGGCGGCGAAGCCGGGAGGATCGGCGGCGAAGCCGGGGCATGATGACGGTCATGGCCGTCGGCTTCTTCGACATGTTCTTCGATTCGGAATATCGCCAGCGCGATGACATCAACGACCTCCGCGACCGCGAGTCGTCTCTGGCCGGCGATCTGTCCGCGCTCGGCCAGCAGAACGCGATGCTCCGGCAGCAGGTCCACGAGCTGTCGATGGTCGTCAACGTGCTCGTCAAGATGCTCGAGGAGGCCGGGCACGTGGAGGCCAAGATCCTGCGATACCGGGTCGAGGCCGAGCTCGACGCGCAGGCCGCGCAGCGATCGAACGCGCCGGGCCTCGGCGCGTCGCTCTACGGGGCGCCGGCCGACGATCGCCCCGTCGACGCGCCGCCACCGACGACGCCGACGACGTGCAGTCGCTGCGGCGCGCAGGTCCCCGCGAACCTCACGGTGATCACCGCCGATGGCGTCGTGTGCGATCGCTGCGGCAGCGAGCGCTAGTGACCGCGACGCCTTGGCCTGGGTGATGCAGCACCGATCGACATGACCACTCTAACCAACAGCTCTCCTGCGCATCTTGCGGGCATTCGTTGGATGATCCCGTTCCTCGCGGCGATCGCGGTGATCTCGGTGATCGTCTTCATGATGCTCCTCTACCCGCACCTGTAGCTGCCCATCTACACGCGCACCGTCGGCGCTCGCTGGCGCGGCATGCGCGCGAGCCGCGAATCGGCCGGCTTCCCGGAGGCTGGACCAGGCCGCCGGGTCGTATGCTCCTGGGCAATCCCGCCACCCATTCCCACCTCGTTCACCTCACGTACGCCGTTCCTGGCGGAGCATCCCCAGGCGCTCGCGTTCTACTGCTCCGATGGACGCTTCACCAACCCCGTCGAGGAGCTGCTCCACGAGCTGGGGCACGCGCGGCTCGACACGCTGACGATGCCGGGGGGAGCCGCGCTGCTCAACGGCTTGACCGCGAAGTTCGGCGACCTCGACGCGGCGCGCCGCGCGGCGAGCTTCCTGATCGAGGGGCACGACATCCGCGAGGTGTTCCTGATCGCGCACGAGGGTTGTGGCTACTATCGTCGGCGGATGGCGGGCAAGTCCGCCGTCGAGATCGAGGCGGCGCAGGCCAACGATCTGCAGGTGGCGGCCAAGTTGCTCGTGCGCGCGCATCCGACGATCACCACGCACGCCTACTTCGCCAGGGTGATCGACGCCCACGTCCGGTTCGACCAGCGCGCCTGACGGCTGGACACACTTTCTCGCCAGCATGGTGGTCGCCCGGTCCTCCCGTGCGCGAACATCGCGCCATGAGCAAGGTCGAAGAGGTTCGCGGCAAGCTGGTCACCCTCCGGTTCGAGGCGCAGAAGTGCATCCACTCGCGTGGCTGCGTGCTGGCGCGACCCGACGTGTTCGTCCCGAACGTCGAGGGCGAATGGATCCACCCCGATGCGGCCACGCCCGAGGAGATCGCCGAGCTCGCGCACAACTGTCCGTCGGGCGCGATCACGTACACGCGCACCGATGCCGGGCCCGAGGAGCTGCCACCCCGGGTGAACCTGATCAAGATCCGCGAGAACGGGCCGCTCGCGGTCCACGCAGCAATGTCCATCGCAGGCCACGGCACGATGCTGCGCGCGACCTTGTGTCGGTGTGGTCAGTCGGCGAACAAGCCGTTCTGCGATGGCTCGCATACCGCCGCGGGCTTCGCGGCGACCGGCGAGCCCGCGACCAAGCCGTCCGAGCCGCTGGCGATCCGCGACGGGGAGCTCACGATCACGCCCGCCGTCAACGGGCC
>JAPLLF010000841.1 GCA_026387715.1 Pseudomonadota bacterium | reverse complement strand
CTCGCGGCGATGCCGCTGACCGGCGCGCGCGTGCTGAACCTGTTCGCGTACTCCGGCATGCTCGGCCGGATCGCCGAGCGCGCGGGCGCCGCGCAGCTCGTGCAGGTGGATCAGTCGGAGCGCGCGCTCGCGTTCGCCGCCGCGCACCACACCACCGATCGCGCCCGCCACGACTTCGTGGTGACCGACGCGTTCGCCTACAAGCCCGAGGGCCTGTTCGACGTCGCGATCGTCGATCCGCCGTCGATGACGAGCTCGATGGATCAGATCCCGGTGGCGCTCGCGGCCTACCGCAAGCTCTACAGCGGCGTCGCCGCGCACGTGAAGCCCGGCGGCCTCGTCGTCGCCGCGTGCTGCACGAGCCGGATCCAGCGCAAGGTGTTCCGCGACACCGTCAAGCGCGCGCTCGGTGGCGGGTTCACGCTCGAGCGCGAGCTGCCCGCGGAGCTCGATCACCCGGTCGGGTTCCCGCAGGCGGACTATCTCAAGATCAGCCTCTGGCGCCGCGCGCTGACCTGAAGCTACCGGTAGCTGTTTGGGTCGAGATTGAAGCGCTTGATCCAGCGCTGGATCTGCTTGCGATCCTTGTCGAGCGCGCGGGCGACGGCCGACACGTTGCCGCCGTGCTCGCGGAGCGCGGTGACGACCTGGTCGCGCACCTTCTGATCGATCTCGTTGAGGACGACCGGTCGTGGCGCCCCCGGCGGCCGACCGGTGCGCACGGTGGTTGAGCGGCCACGGATAGCGCAACATCAGGCGGGCCGCGTCGATGTCGAAGCCCGGGTGATCCGCCGCGAACGTCCGCGCGTGCAGCGCCCCGATCAGGATGCCGAGATCCGCGCGCCGCATGTGGAGCGTGGGCACGGTCACCCGGAAGCCGGCGAGGCGCGCGAACAGGTCGTGGCGGAACGACTGGTCGGCGACCATGTCGTCGAGGTCGCGGTGGGTCGCCGCGACGACGCGGAGATCGATCGGCACCGCGCGGGTCCCGCCGACCGGCATGACCTCGCGCTCCTGGAGCACCCGCAGCAGCGCGGCCTGCGAGCTCGCCGGGAGGTCGCCGATCTCGTCGAGGAACAGCGTGCCCCCGTCGGCCGAGCGGACCAGGCCCGGGTGATCGGTCTGGGCACCGGAGAACGCGCCCTTCTTGTAGCCGAACAGCTCGGACTCGACGAGGTTCTCGGGCAGCGCGCCGCAGTTGACCGGCACGAACGCGCCGGCGCGCGCCGACAGGCCGTGGATCGCGCGCGCGATGACCTCCTTGCCCGTGCCGCTCTCGCCCTCGATCAGCATCGGGATCTCCGACGAGGCGATCTGGCGGAGTCGCGTGAGCTCGGTGCTCCACGACGGGAGCAGCGTCGCGAGCCCGGTCGGGTGGGCATCCGGCGTCAGCTCGAGGATCGTCGGCGCGTCGACCTCGACCGGCATGCGCTCGAAGAACACGAACAGCGTGTGGCCGAGCTCGATGAGCGCGCCATCGGTGAGGACCACGCGCTTGGTGGTGTGGCCGTCGACGATGGTCCCGTTCTTCGACTCGGTATCCGTCAGCACCCAGCGGCCGAAGCTCGGCTCGACGCGGGCGTGCCGCGACGACATCCACTTGTCGGGGACGCGGACCGTCAGCTCGTTGCCGACCAGCTCGGCCCGGCGCTCGGCACCACGACCGAGCGAGATCCCCGACAGCTCGGAGAGCCGAAACCGCATCGAGCCGGCGCGCGGACGTGCGCACTCGAGCACGAGGACGAGCACCGGCTCCGGACGCGGCCCGACACGGAGGTTCTGACCCTCCTCGTGAAAGCTGAGCGTCGTGCCCTGGGCATCAGCCACGGCGACATCTTACATCACGGTCTGACATGTTCGACGGGCCGACCTGCACGCCGCGTGCTTGTCAGATGGGTTCGCTAGGGTCGTGGGCATGGGTGACGTCGTTTCCATCAACCGGATCGGGCGACGCCGCGGCCTGCTACGCGCCCCCAGCGCGGTCGCGCGCTACGACCGTGGGTGTGCCCTCGAGGCCACCGCTCCCGCCGAGGCGATGGCGACCTACCGCCGCGCGGTCGCGGGCCACCCGGACCTGGCCGATGCCCACAACAACCTGGGGCGGCTACACCACGACCGCGGCGAGCTCGCCGATGCCGAAAGCTGCTACCGGCTGGCGATCTGCGGCGATGGCGCCGTCGCGCTCTACTGGTTCAACCTCGGCGTCGTCGCCGAGGATCGTGGCCGGATCGCCGAGGCGGTCGCGGCCTACGAACGCGCGCTCGAGCTCGATCCGGACATGGCCGACGCGCACTACAACATGGCGCGGCTGTTCGAGCTGGTCGGGCGGGCGACGGGCGCGTGGGGAGATGCCGCGATCAGCCGCGCGATCCGCCACCTGTCGCAGTACAAGCGGCTCGCGCGCCGCCGCTGACGCATCGTGCGACCGCACGGTCGACGACCGTTGTGCGGCGAGCGGGAGGCTCGACGTCGACCGTGCGGTTGGCGAAGCTTCTGACCAGCAAGCGGCGTGCACGGTTGCCCACCGTGACGATCAAGTAACATTCGTCGAACGAACCCGTGGTTGGCCTCCCGCGACGGTCGCTGGGACGGTCGCTGCGACGCCGCGGTTCACTGGCCGGTGGCGGCGCGCGCGAGCCCGAACAGCCGCCGCTCGGTCCACGCGGCGAGCGCCGATGGCCCCTGCCCTCGCACCCGCCGGCGGGCGTCGGCGTGCGCCGGGATCGCGATCCAGGTGGGGGGCACGAGACCCAGCGGGCGACCGACCACGCGCAGCGCCGCGGTCACCAGCCGCGCCGACGTGCGGAGCTCGAACGCAGCCGCGAGCGGCGGCGGGAGCATCGCGGCCGCGAGCGCCTCGGTCAGCCGGCCGAGCGGTGGCTGCGTCCCGGTTCCCCCGCGTCCGATGAGGAACTGACCCATCTCGCGCGCACACGACGCCACCGCCAGGCGCGGCAGCTCCGCGGCCATGTACGCCGCGTGGGCGGCGTGATCGTGCGGCCGCAGGGCCTCCGGGATGCCGAACAGGGCCGCGAACCGATTCATGTCGCGCACGTAGCCGTCGCGATCGGCGCGCGGCAGCGGCCCGCCGAGGAGCTCGCGCGTCACGAGCGTGGTGTCGACCAGGGTCGCGTGCACCCACCGCAGCGCGGCCGCGTCGTTCGCGTGATACGCGGTCCCCGCGGGCCACGCGCCGACGGCCTCCGGGAACGTGCCGTGGATGCGGGCGTGGATCGCGTGCACCCGGCGTGCGGCCACGAGCGCGGCGTCGAGATCGCCGAACACCATCGCGAACACGTGCTTGAACGTGCGCTGGAAGCGTCCCCCGATGTCGCTGCGCGTCTTCGAGTGCTGATCGATCGCGAACGCGACCATCGGATGCGCGAGCTGCAGGAACGCGGCGCGCCCCCCGCCGAGGAACACGCTGAGGTCGCCGCCGATCCGCCACGCGACCGAGCGCGGCCCCAGGATCCCGCCGCGCGGATCATCGACCGTCGCGATCAGCTCCGCGAGCGAGGCCTCGTGCGCCGCGCGCGTGACGATCACGACCGCCTCATCGCACGATCCCGAGCACGAGCCCGTCGGGCGTCGGGATGCACACCGAGTCGCACGCGGCCGCGACCACCTCGTGGAACGCCCGCATCGCGTGGGCGCGCGGCGAATCGTCGACGAGGTTGCCGAACAGGTACGCGTTGTCGCCCAGGACGAGCCCGCCCTTGCGGACGTTGCCGGCGAGCGCCCATCGCGCGTAGTCGACGTAGCCCTCCTTGTCGGCGTCGAGGAAGATCGCGTCGAACGGGCCGTGCGCGACGAGCGTCGGCAGGACGTCACACCCGCCCCGACGTGCACGGTGACGCGGTCTGCGACGCCGGCGGCGACGAAGTTCGCGCGCGCGACCTCGGCGTGCGTCGCGGACAGCTCGACGGTGTGGAGGTGACCATCGGCCGGCAACGCGCGGGCGATGTGGGTCCCCGAGTAGCCGACGAGCGTCCCGACCTCGACGACCCGCCGGGCGCCCGCGAGCCGCAGCAGCAGCTGGACGAGCTTGCCCTCGCTCGGCGCGAGCTGGATCGCCGGGATCCCGTCGGGGATCAGGAAGGCCTGCGCGAGCCCCGCGTCGTGTCCGGCGTGCACGCGATTGACGTACGCGACGATCTCCGCGGTCGCGTAGCGCTCCCCTGCTCGCGAATCGACATCAGCCATACACGCGAGCTTACCGGTTTACTCCGGGTCGTCGTGCTCGCTGCCACGATACGGCCCGAACGTCGCGAGCTGCGCGAGCTCGTCGACCATCGCGACGCGCTCGCGCGCGAGGTGCTCCGCGATCGCCGCCGCGAGTCCGCCGTGTCGCAGCCAGTGGGCCGAGTACGTCGGCGACGGCTCGAACCCGCGCACGAGCTTGTGCTCCCCCTGCGCGCCCGCCTCGAACAGCGGCAGCCGCTGCGCGATCGTGCGATCGATGCCGGCGTAGTACGCGGTCTCGAAGTGCAGCAGATCGACGTGCACGTCGGCGCCCCAGTACCGACCGTAGAGCGCGCGGTCGGTCTCGAAGAACAACGCCCCCGCGACCCGCTTGCCGCCCTGCTCCACGAACACGACCCGGGTGTGCTCGGGCAGCGTCCGGGCGACCGCGTGGAAGAACCCCGGGCGCAGGTAGTCGCGT
>JAPLLF010000917.1 GCA_026387715.1 Pseudomonadota bacterium | reverse complement strand
GCGACGCCGAGCACGACGACGACGAGCGCGAGCACCCAGAGGAAGACGGTCGTGCGCAGCCTCATCGCGGGCGCGGCCTCTCGCGCGGCCCCGGGCGGGTGCCGGCCTTGGGGGGGCGCGTCTGCGCCGACGCCGGCAGCCGCGCGAGCGACACCCGCGCGTGCGCGAGCTGCTGATCGACGAGCTCGGTCACGCCCAGCAAGGTCGCGAGCTCCGGCGACGCCGCGCGATAACGAACCTCGACCTCGACGGCGACCGCCCCCGCGGCGGCCGCGCCGGACCACGTCTCGTGCCACGCCTTGCCCGGCGCGATGCGCGAGTCCGCGCCCACCTTCGTCGCGTCCCAGAACGCGGCCGGCTTGCCCGCGTCGTCGACGAGCTCGCGGCCCAGCCACCACGCCTGCTCGCCGAGCGCGGCGCCCTTGCCGTCGACGAGCTGCGCGCGCACGAGCAGCCGGCGCTCCGGCAGCCCCGACGGGATGTAGTGGCCCGCGCCGACGTTGGTGACGGTGACGTCGACGGCGAGGCCGGCGTCCTTGACCGCGACCGCGACGGCGAGCGCGACCGCGCGCACGCGCAGATCGCGCGTGACGCCGAGCCAGCCGTGGTGCGGGACGCCCGCGCGCACCGGCGATCCGACGGCGATCGCGGCGCGCTCCTTCGGCATGTGGCAGGTCTGACACGGCCGATCGGCCCTGGCGTAGACGTCGCGCCAGTCGGCGTACTCCGTGAACACGGGCACGCTGCCGCGCTGCCACCAGTGGCAGCCGCCGCACACGGCGGCCTCACGATGCTCCGGGGAACAGCCCATGCGATGGAAGTAATGATCCTTCAGATCGCAGCGCGGTCCGAATTTCACCATGTCGCCGAGCGCGAGCGAGAAATTTGCCCCGCGCGCCGAAGGCTGCAGGTCGCGCATCGTGTGGCACACGTCGCACGTGACGCCCTCGCTCGCGAGGATGCCCTTGCCGAGGCGCGCGACGAGCGGCGTGTGACAGCGCTCGCCGCACTGCTTGTCGGCGACCTTGGTGATCGCCGCGACGTACAGCGGCGACCGGGCGGCCGCGGCGTGCGCCGTGTCCTCCCACTCGTCGAACATCTTCTCGTGACACTCGCCGCACCGACCCGCGCCGGTGGCGAACGTCTTCTCGAGCCCGGCGTCCGGCGACGCTCCCGGACCACCATCGACCTCGACCACCGCCAGCGCCGCGTCCATCGGCGTGGCCGCCGAGACGGCCGGCGCGACCGCGTCGAGCTTCGCCGGCGGTTGCGATGGACGCGGTGGCGTCGGCGGCGACTCGCAGGCCGCGAGCGCGAGCGTCGCGACGAGGCGCGCTACTTGTAACGACCGTATGGCGTGCCGTCCTTCCGGGTGTGCGACGTCGGCTTCGTCGCCGCGGCGACCTCGAGCTTCACCTGCGCGGTGACACCACCGGCGACCTTCACCGTGCCCTTGGCCTCGTCGCCCGACGGGAGCCACGCGACGATCGGATACTCGCCCTCGGGGATGCCGTCGATCGCGAATCGCCCCTGGGCGTCGGTGATCGTGTAGTACGCGTTGTCGAGCACCTTCACCTTCGCGACCATGTCGGGGTGGATGTTGCAGTACACGTCGACGGTGCCGGTGCGCTTCATCTCGACCGACTTCGCGGTGCCGCTCTTGTAGAGCCCCAGGTCGAAGCGCGCCGGCCGCGACACGCTGAACACGTTGTGGAAGATCTTGTCCTCGTTCGGGAAGTCGACGGTCGTGCCCTTCACGACGATCGTCAGCGGGGGCTCGAACTGCTTCTCGCGCTGCCGGATCGTGGCGTTCTTGGGCGTCGGCGGCGTGCCCGGAACGTTCTCGAGGTAGACGACGACGCCCTTGGGGATCCCACCCTTGACGGAGATCACCCCGGCGACGGTGCCACCCGCCGGCTTCGACAGCCCGTCGCTGGCGATCAGCGAGATGGAGGCGACGGCGACGACGCCGACGAGCTGCAGGAGGCGAGAGGAGAGGTCCATGGTCAGTACCTGATCACGAGCGACGTCGTGACGACGTCGTTCGGGAATTGGGGGATGCGACCCAGCTCGCGGTTGAGCGTCCCCTCGGCCTTGAGGATGACGCGCGTGCCGATCTCGGCACGCAGCCCGACGGTCGCGCGGGCGAGCTCGGAGATGTAGACGAAGCTCGCGCCGCTTTGATGCAAGGCGTCTCGCCAGTCGACGCGCAGATACGGCGTGAAGGTGTTGGTGAGACGGTATCCGATAAGGCCGTACGCGGCCTTGTAGTGGATGCACGGCGCGAGATCGCAGGGCGCGACCGCCACGGGGGTCGTCTCGCCGCGGGCCTTGCCCTGGATGTACTCGGCGGTGAATTCGACGTCGTGCCAGTCGACATGAAGGTCCGCGCCCACGTGCCACTGGTAGACGTCGTTCCTGGGCTGCAGGTCCTGCGCGCCGAACGCGCCGGACACGCCGAGCTCGACCGCGTGCGCGAGCGTGTACGACACGCGCCCGGCGAGGGTCTTGAATTGATTCGTGTCGGTCTCGTCGTGGAACGAGAAGCCCTCGCTGAAGTGGCTGCCGTTGGTGACCGCGACGTTCGCGATCAGGTCGTCGCCGCCGTGGGTGAAGATCGCGCGCGCCTTGAGGCCGACCGGCCGCCCGCACGTGTAGCGGCACAGCAGCGACGGCGTGACGCCCAGGCGATCGGGAGACTCGAAGCCGCGATACTCGTAGCCGAGCACCGAGTCGAACTTGCCGGCCTGCAGCGCCAGCGCGACCGCCTCGAGCCTGGGCTTCCACTCGGCGTACGCGAGCTTGACGTCGAGGAAGTCGCCGAGGAACGTGCCGTTGGGGTTGCCGATGTCGCGGCGCCGCGGCACGAAGTCGATGCTCGTCTGCACCGAGGCGGTCTCGCCGAGCCCGGTGAACAGCGCGAAGTTCACCGCGTTGACGAGGAACGACGAGTTGCCCTGCGCGTCGATCGGATCGAACGTGATCGCGCGCGAGTCGCCGGTGTCGGCGGGCTCGCCGCGCGAGTTCACCGCCGTCGACAGCGGATCGCCCATGAATACCCACGACGACGGGACCTTGCCCGCGTACTCCGGGAAGTACGTGCCGGCGAGATCCGCGCGCGTGCCCGCGCCGTTGCCCGTCGTCGCGAAGAACCCGACGTCGAGGTAGCCCCCGAGCTTCACGGGGAACCGCGTCGCGAGCTGATCCTCGAGGTACTTGGTGTCGTCCTTGGCCTGATCGAGCGCATCCTCGAGCTTGGCGAGGCGCTCCTCGAGCGCGGTGAGCCTGGGATCCGGCAGCACCGGCGCGGGCACGGGTGGCGGCTCGGGGACCGGTGGTGGCACCGGCACCGCTGGCTCCGACGCCGACGGCTCCGGCGCGGGATCCGCGAGCGCGGGCCCCGTCAGCAGCGCCGCGAGCGTGAACGAGACTGCAAACTTCACAGCGAATCGATCCATGTGCGTACCAGGGCGAGGCCTTCGTCGTCGGGAAGCTCGGTCGCGATCGGCGGCATCTGCATGGTCGGCGTCCGCTCGCTCATCCGAAAGGGGATCGCGCTCTGATCTGCCTGGCCCGCGACGATTCGGTTCGTGTAGCCGTGGCCGACCCACGTCTGGAGCGGCACGCCGACGGTGGTCGCGTAGATCTGCGTGGCCGCCGCGGCGGTCTCGGTCGCGCCCAGCCGCAGCACCATCGTCGAGTTCGCCCACGCGCTGCCCTGCGGGTTGTGGCAGTGGCCGCAGTTGGCGTGGAGGTAGCCGAGCGCGGCGTTCGGCGCCGCGAACGTCGCGCCGGGCGCGGGCGGCGACGACAGCGGCAGGTCGACGAGATCCGGCAGCTGGATGGCCGAGAAGCCGAGGGCGTGGCCCGGCTCGCCGAGGTGGCAGCGCAGGCAGAGGCTGGCCGGGGGCGCGTCGTGCTGGGTGCCCCGCAGGTTCTCGCCGCCGTCGACGGCGAGCGTCGCGTCCGTCTCGGCGTCGTTCCACAGGTACGTACCGAACAGCGTGTCGCGCTCGCGGTCGCCGGTGTCCGCGACGCGCCAGATCACCCGCGTCTCGAGACGCTTGCCGTCCAGCGCGAACTCCTTCCACCACTTCGTGCCGACGGGAAACACCCAGCGATCGAAGTCGGTCGTGTCGATCGTCGCGCCGGGCGGCAGCGAGATCCAGCGCCGCTTCACGGCGGCGTCGCTCCACAGCACGTGGCGCGGCGTGTAGGCGCGCGCGCTCGCGTCGAACCCGGTCTGCGACAGGAGCGTCGGGAGCGACGTGGGCTGCACGACGCTGTCGACGCCGGCATCCGATCGGGTGGCGGGATTCGCGCACGCGACGAGGGCGCCCCACGTCACCCACGTCGCCCACATCGCGGCGCGCATGATCGTTACGGGACCGTCGGCCCCATGCAGTTGAGGCCGGTATCGTTGTCGATCGGCGGGAGCGCCGCGATGTAGTTCGCGATGTCCGTCAGGTCCTGCGGATCGAGCGCGGCGTACGGCGAGATGCCGCTGCCATGCGTCGCCGCGCACACCCCCTTGCCCTGGGGATCCTTGCCCTCGGCGATCGCCGCGGCGATCTGAGCGGAGGTGTAACCCAGGAGGCCGGTCGCGTGCGGCGTCAGGTTCCGGGTGGTGATGAAGTCGGGATACACCGGATCGAGGAGCCCGAGCTGCTGCTTGGGGAACGTACGGCCACCCGCCCACGTCCGGGTGGTGTCGATCGGGGTCGGGAAGAACGGCGCCGGCGCACCCACCGCGGGCGGCGGCAGATCGGGCGTGTGGCAGTCGACGCAGAGGCCGACCATCGACGCCAGGTAGCGGCCGCGCATCGCGCTGAGCATGTCCGGCGGGTTGACGGGCAGCGGGATCATGGCGACGTCGATCGGCGTCGCGGTGCACGTCCCGCCGTTGCAGATCGGCGCGGCCAGGTTGTTGTCGTTGATGTCGTTCCACGGCGGCTCGTTGGGCGGGACCATGTTGTCGACGCCCGGCACCGTGCGGAGGTACGCGATCACCGCGTCGGTGTCGTCGTCGGTCATGTTGTGGAAGATCCAGTACGGCATGATCGGCACGAGCTTCTTGCCGTCGGTGCGCGTGCCGTTCCTGATCGCGTCGCGGATCTGCTGGTCGGTCACGTTCTTGAGCCCGGAGGCGGAGTTCGTGAGGTTGCGCGAGCTGAGACACCCGACGCCCACGGTCGCCGGATCCGCGTCGACGAACGGGATCGGATCGTTGCAGGTCCACCCGGCGAGCAGGCGCGTCAGGTTGCGCGAGCCGTCGGGGTTGAGCGGCGTGTGACAGAACGAGCAGACCCCGAGGGTGTTCGCGATGTAGCGCCCCCGCGCGACCTTGTCGGGCCCGGCGTCGAACGACGTGTCGACCGGCGTGCCATCCGTCGGCGCGTGCTTGTTGTCACCACACGCGGCGAACGTCGTGCTCGCCAGGATCGCCACCACCAGAGCTCTCGTCATGATCACCTTTCGCATGTCGTTCAAGGAAACGCCGTGTCGGCCGGAACCATCGGGGCCGCGATCGTCGCGGGATCGACCTCGCCCGAGAGCGACTCGAGGAAGGCGACGAGGTCGTCGACCTCCTGATCGGTCAGGTTCAGCGGCTTGATCTTGGGGTCGAGCGTCCCGATGAGCTCGCCGCCGAGCGTGGTGATGCCGCCCTCGTCGTAGTGCTTGACGACCTCGCGCAGCGTCGCGTAGACGCCGGTGTGCATGTACGGCGCGGTCCTGGCCACGTCCCGCAGGCTCGGCGTCCGCCACTGCCCGCGCAACGTGTCGTCGAGCGCCTGGCTGTAGTACGCGATGCGGCCGTCGCACTCGTCGGGATGCGCCATCGCGTAGTTGACGTCGATGTGCGCGGTGAAGTGCCGGGTGCACTCGGTATCGTCGCTCCAGATCGAATCGCGCCGGAACTTGCTCGCCTGGAGCTTGCGCAGGCCGTCGCGGAAGCCGATCGGCAAGCAGTTCATCGGCTCGAAGCGATCGTCGCTGACACAATCGCACCACCCACCCGCGGGGCACGACGAGGTCTGCGGCACGTACGCGCCGAGCTGAGGCACGTTGACCTGGTGGAACAGGTCGTCGTGGAAAAGCGGCCCCTTGTGACACTCGGCACACGTCGCCTTGCCGACGAACAGCCGCGCGCCCCGCTCCGCCGCGGGCCCGAGCAGCCCGGGCGCGAAGCCGGCCGCGGCCCACCGATCGAACGGCGCGTCGCGCGAGATCAGCGTGAACTCGTACGCCGCGATCGCCTTGGCCCAGTTGACGTAGATCCGCGTGACCGCGAGCTGGTCGTCGAGCTTCATGCAGTCGTAGGCGTCGCCGAATGGATCGAGGATGTCGTCCGCCATGGCGGGTGCGCACGTCTCGAGCTCGCCCGGCTTGACGAAGCCAGGTCGCCCCTC
Source organism: Pseudomonadota bacterium (assembly GCA_026387715.1). Taxonomy (GTDB): domain Bacteria; phylum Myxococcota_A; class Polyangia; order Haliangiales; family Haliangiaceae; genus JABFXX01. The sequence goes on along the minus strand of JAPLLF010000917.1, from coordinate 477 downwards.
GAGCGGAAACCGCGGCGTGCACGCGCCGTAGGTGTCGTGACAGAACTCGGTCGGGCACACCCCGGCCATCAGCGTGCACGTGCCGTCGGGCTCGAGGCGCGCCTGATGCGCCGCGAGCGAGTCGAGTTGAGGCGGCAGCGGATCGTCGGCGAACACCGCGGCGTACTCGGCGCGGTAGGCGTCCGCGATTCGCCACGCGGTGCGCAGCCGGCTGCCGTTGACCGAGACGTGGCTCTCGGCGACGGCCACGATCTGCGACCACAGCGAGTCGTTGCGCCCGTTCCAGTAGATCAGCTGGTTGTAGGCGGAGTTGATCGACGGCTGGCTGTTGACGTCGTACGCACCGCCGCCGAACGACACGACGTTGCCGGGGTCGACCGTGTGGTCGGTGCCACCCTTGGTGACGTCGTGACAGCTGTTGCACGAGATGTCGAGGCGCGCGCCGGTGGCGACGCGGCCCGGGGTCGTCATCGGGCG
>JAPLLF010000360.1 GCA_026387715.1 Pseudomonadota bacterium | reverse complement strand
GATCGCCTCAACAAGAGCGACAAGGCCGTCGAGTTCTACAAGAAGGCGCTCGCGATCGAGCCCGAGGATCTCACCGCGCTGACCGCCCTCGAGGCGATCTTCACGCGCGACGAGAAGTTCAACGAGCTCCTCGAGATCTATCGTCGTCGCGTCGACATCGCGAACGAGCCCGAGCAACGGCTCGAGTTCCTGTTCCGCATCGCCTCGATCCACGAGGAGATGCTCAACGCGCCCGACGAGGCGATCACGACGTACAACGAGATCCTCGGGCAGGCGCCCGACGATCTCAAGGCGCTCCGCGCGCTCGACCGGCTCTACGTCGGTCGCCAGGCGTGGCGTGACCTCGGGGACAACATCTCGCGCCAGCTCACGCTGGTCGAGGATGTCGGCGAGCAGGTCAAGCTGCTCGTCCGCCTCGCGCAGCTGCGCGAGACGCACCTGAACGAGCTCGCCGCCGCGGTCGAGACCTATCGTCAGGTCCTCGATCACGAGGAGCAGAACAAGGATGCGGTCGCGGCCCTCGAGCGGCTGATCTCGATCCCCGAGCACGAGCTCACGATCGCGAACATCCTCGAGCCGATCTACAAGGCGCGCGCGGACTGGCAGAAGCAGATCGGCGTCTACGAGATCATGGCGAAGCACGCCTTCGATCCCGTCCGCAAGATCGAGCTGCTCCACCAGATCGCCGAGCTCCACGAGATCGGTGGCGACAACGCCGACGCCGCCTTCGCGACGTTCGCGCGGGCGCTGCGCGACGATCCACGGAACGAGACGACGCACGGCACCCTCGATCGCCTCGCGCGTCAGCTCGACAAGTGGGCCGACGCCGCGAGCCTGTACGAGCAGGTGGCGAACGACGCCCAGGAAGACGACCTCAAGGTCTCGCTCCTGTTCCGTCGGGCGCACATCCAGGAGAGCGAGCTCCGCGACGACAAGGCCGCGGTGCTGACCTACGAGCGCGTCCTGCAGACGACGCCGGGCTCCGTCGAGGCCGCGACCGCGATCCAGACCATCCACGAGCGCACCGGCGATTGGCCGAAGCTCGTCGACGCGTTGAAGCGCAAGGCCGAGATCCTGCCGAACGTCGAGGAGCGCAAGCAGCTGCTCTATCGCGCCGCGCAGATCGAGGAAGAGGTCCTCGGCAATGCGGACGCCGCGATCGCGACGTTCCGGCAGGTGCTGTCGATCGACGACGTCGACATGACGGCGATGGACGCCCTCGAGCGGCTCTACGTGCGCCTCGCGCGCTGGGAGCCGTTGAAGGACGTCTACGCGAAGAAGGCCGATCTCGCCGAAGATCCCGAAGACAAGAAGCGGATGCTCTACGTGCTCGCGCAGGTCTACGACCGCGAGCTCGGCGACGTCGGCAAGGCGATCGAGACCTACCAGGGCATCCTGGATCTCGACGCCAACGAGCTCCCGGCGATCCAGTCCCTCGACCGGCTCTACGGCCAGGCCGAGCGCTGGTACGACCTGCTCGGGAACCTCGAGCGTCAGGTCGAGCTGTCGGAGACGACGGGCGAGACCGTCGGCCTCAAGTACCGCGTCGGCCACCTCTGGCAGATCCGCCTCGGCGACGTCGCGCGTGCGATCGAGTCGTATCGCGAAGCGCTCGAGATGGATCCGTCGCACTCCGAGACCCTCGCCGCCCTCGACGGGTTGGTGAAGGGCAAGGTCGAGCCCGTCATGGCGGCGCGCGTCCTCGAGCCCGTCTACGAGACGGCCGGCGAGTACGCCAAGCTCGTCGAGGTGCTCGAGGTGATGGTCGCGAACAACGAGGACGCGATCGCGCGTGTCGAGTTGCTCCACCGCATCGCGATGCTCCAGGAGCAGAGCATCGGCAACGCGCAGGCGGCGTTCGATGCGTACGCCCGCGCGCTCGTGCACGACTCGGGGAACCCGCTCACGCTGGGTCACATCGAGCGGCTCGCCGAGATCACGAACGGCTGGACGACGCTGGCGAAGCTCTACCAGGCGGAGAGCGAGAAGTCGCTCGACGTGCCCCGCCAGGTCGACCTGCTGTCGCGCCTCGCGCGTGTCTACGAGCAGGAGCTGAACGACGTCGGCAAGTCGATCTCGACGCTGCGCAAGCTGCTCGAGGTCGAGTTCGACAACAAGCCGGCCGTGCTGGCGCTCGACCGGCTCTACACGCAGACCGCGGCGTGGCCGGACCTCACCGAGATCCTCAAGCGCGAGATCTCGCTCGCGAACGACGACGCCGAAGTGGCGACGCTGCAGTACCGGCTCGGTCAGACCCTCGAGACGCAGATCGGTGACCGCAAGGCCGCCGTCGACGTCTACCGCGAGATCCTGACTGGCAACCCGGCCCACGAGGCCACGATCCTCGCGCTCGAGGGCATGTTCCACGCGGGCAACCTCCAGATGGAGATCGCCGGCGTGCTCGAGCCGCTCTACGAGGCGGCGAGCCAGTTCGACAAGCTGCACGGCATCTACGAGGTCCAGCTCGGCAAGCTCGCCGGGCCGGATCGTCAGGCGATGTTCCAGCGGCTGGCCGAGCTCGCCGAAGGTCGGCTCTACGATCAGGTCCGCGCGTTCCACTGGTGGAGCGAAGCGGTGGTCGAGGACCCGCGGTGGGATCGCGCGCTCGAGGAGAGCGAGCGGCTCGCCGGCGAGACCGGTCACTGGGACAACATGGTGGCCGCGTACACGCGCGCGCTCGAGAAGGCGACGGACAAGGAAGTCCAGCGCCAGACCCTGCTGCGCATGGCTCGCGTCTACGAGTACGAGCTGCAGGACGCCGCGTCCGCGGTGACCACGCACCTCCGGGTGCTCAAGCTCGAGCCGAAGGACGTCGACGCACTCGGCGCCCTCGATCGCCTCTACCTCGGCGCGGGGATGTACGACGATCTCGCCGAGATCCTCCGCCGCCGGATCGAGGTCACGCAGGACCCGGACGAGCAGCTCGAGCTGTACTTCCGTCGTGGCGCGATCTTCTCCGAAGCGCTCGGCGACCTCGATCAATCGCTCGCGTGCTACGCGAGCATCCTCGAGCAGGAGAGCCGGAACCGGCGCGCGCTCGAGGCGATCGAGGCGATCCACTACCGGCGCGAGCAGTGGCCGAAGCTGTTCGAGACGTACGAGAAGCTCGTCGACGTCGCGGCCGACGACGCGGAGATGGCCGACATCTACGCGCGCATGGCGCGCATCGCCCAGGAAGCCCTCCAGCAGGAGGACAAGGCGATCGAGCTGTGGGGCAAGGTCCTCGACATCCGTGGCGAGGAGCCGCAGGCGCTCGCCTCGCTCGCCGAGCTGTGCACCCGCCGCGAGCGGTGGGACGAGCTCGTCGAGATCATCGATCGCCAGGTGGCGGTCGCCCAGGACGACGCGTCGCAGATCGCGCTGTACAAGCAGCTCGGTCGCACGTGGGAAGACAAGCTGTCGCGCGAGCGCAACGCGCTCGACGCGTGGCTCGCCGCCGACCGCATCGACGGCAACGACCTCGAGACCCTCCAGTCGCTCGCGCGGCTGTATCGCTCCACGCAGGCGTGGGACGAGCTGACGCAGACGATCCGTCGGATCATCGACGTCGGGCAGCTGAGCGGGACGATCACCGAGAACGAGACGATCGAGCTGTACGCACAGCTCGGTCAGCTCGAGGGTGACGTGCTCGGCCGCGTCG
>JAPLLF010000335.1 GCA_026387715.1 Pseudomonadota bacterium | reverse complement strand
CGCCGCGCCGACGCTCTCGCGCATCCTCGTGATCAACGAGGTCGCTCCCGGCGAGTCGCCCGACTGGTTCGAGGTGGTGAACGCGACGACGGCGCCGGTCCAGCTCGCGGACTTCGTGTTCGTCGACGTCGCGGGTGACCTCACCAAGGCGGTCGCGTTTCCGCCCATGCTGCTGGGCCCGGGCGCGTTCTTCGCGCAGGACGTCGACGGCACGGTCGTGCCGTTCAAGCTCGGGGCCGACGAGGAGCTGTGGATCTACGGCGCGGCCGATCACGTCGTCTCGGACGGGGTCGACTGGGCCGCGGGCGATGGCCTCGCCGGGACCGCGTTCGCGCGGAACCCGGACGTCTTCGGTGCGTTCGTCACCACGACCAAGCCCACCAGGGGCACCCCGAACGACTTCTGACGGAGAAACGTCGTCGACACGAGTCGTTCGTCGATGAGCCATCGCGGGGTCACGCAGGGCGCTGAAACCACGGTCCGGGCTCGAACGTTTCGTGTCGTGAACCAGACGATAGCGGCCGGAGGTGACGCGCAGGCCGAGGTCCCGCAACAACCTCGTGACGATCACTCCGCGAGGACCCACCATCGTGACGTATTCGTCACCGAGGCGTACCTGGACGGTCACCGCGGCTTCGTACCGTGAGTCGTGTACGCCATGGCCGCCGAAGTTCCCATCGAGGATCGCCTCGCGGTCGTCGTCGTCATGCTCAACGCGCCGAACATGGAGATCGCGCAGCGCGCGACGGCGGATCTCGCCCGGGACGCGATCGTGGTGTCGCTCGCGGGCGCCGAGGTGTTCGAGCGCGATCCGCGCGCGTCGGTCTACGTGGTCGCGCTCGAGACCGCGCTGGTGCCGCTCGTGGTCGATCAGGTCGCCGCGTGGGCCACGCGCGCGACCCGGCCGGGCGTGATCGGGCTCGTCGCCGACGGTGGGACGCGCGAGCGCGAGCTGCTGCTCGCGGCGGGCTTCGACGACGCGCTCGTGGCGCCGATCTCGGGTCGCGAGCTCGCGGCGCGCGTCCGGGCCGTGCATCGCCGGGTGCAGTGGAAGAGCCGGAGCCACGGGCGCCTGCGGTTCGGCGCGTACACGCTCGACGTCGACGGGCACGCGCTGTGGGTCGACGGTCGGGTGATCGCGCTGACGTCGATCGAGCTGGAGGTGATCCGCGCGCTCGTCGGCGCGCGCGGTCGGCCGCTGTCGCGGGTCGAGCTGCTCGACGGCGCGTGGGGCAACGCCGCGGGCGAGCTCGAGACCTCCGAGCGCGCCGTCGACAACGTGATCCTGCGGTTGCGCCGCAAGCTGCCGCGGCCCGAGATGATCGAGACCGTGCGCGGCGTCGGCTTCCGGCTCGCGTAGACGCTAGGCCTCGAGGTCGCGGGCGAGCTCGCGCCAGAGGTCGTCGCCGACGAGGTAGAACGCCCACAGCCGCTCGACGGGCGACACCCCGCGGCGCTCCTGGAACAGCACGAGATCGTCGAGCTCGCCCTCGAACCAGCCCCACAGGAAGCGCGCGCGGAACACGTCGAGCTTGCGCGCGGCGAGCTCGGCCATCACCTCGGGCAGCTCGGCATCGTCGAACTCCTCGACGAGATCCGCCGCCTCGTCGATGACGGTGCGCAGGTAGGCGATCCCGGGCTTGGTGAGCACGTAGCGCGCCTTCTTGCGATCGATGGCGAGGTGGCCGTCGACGGCGAGCTGCTGGAGGTGGTCGTCCAGCGGCGCGAGCTCCGACGGCAACACGACCGGCAGCTCCATGCCGCCCTCCGCGGCGGGGAGGTCGAGCTTCTTCATCAGCCACAGGCCGACGTAGGTCTGGCGCTGCTCGGGGGAGAGCGACGCGCTGATCGTCGTCATCGTCGTCGTCATCGTCGTCGTCATCGTCGTCATCGTGCGGCAGGACGGTCACCCAGACGCGCGGCAGCCTCGGCAGCCACGTCGCGAGGAACGTCGACGCGAGCACCGCGACCGGCGGGCCGTCGGGGAGCTCGAACTCGAGCTCGAGATCGCCAGCGGGCACGTCGTCGGGCTGGACGTCGCTGGCGTGCGCGGCGACCACGAGCACGTCGCGCAACGCGCGCTCGCGCCGATCGTCCGACAGCGTCAGGGCCTCGCAGCGCGCCCAGCCGTACCCGGCGTAGCCCGCCGGCGCCGGGCCATCATCGTCGAGTGCGAGCAGCTCGAGGATCGGGCGCTCGTGGAACGGGAGGTCCGCGATCCGCAAGGTCAGGCGGTGAGCCGGGTGATCGCGCCCACCCGCGGGCGGGCGCCGAAGCTGCCACCGCTGCGCGACGGGCGGTACGACGGGGTCCTCGACGGGGCCGACGACTTGCTGCCGTAGGCACGCCCCGACTGCGTCTTCTTGTTGAAGCGCTCGGGCTGCGTCGCGCGATAGCTCGAGCGGTCCGCGGTCAGCGCCGATACGCGCCCCGGCGACGTCGTGTAGCCACCGCCGTACATCGGCACGTAGCTCGGCGAGAACGCGTGCGACAGCATCGAGCCGATCAGCATGCCGGACGCGATCGACATGAACGGCGACGTGTAGCCGTAGTACGGCCCGTAGCCGACGGTCTGGACCTGCGCCGCGCCGGCGCCGGTGACGTCGCGCTTCATCGTGAAGATCTTCTCGCCCTCGTCGACGGCGCCGCTCGTGTTCTTGTCGAAGAACCCGGTGACGACCTGCTGCTTGGCGTCGACGTCCTGGACGGCGATGCTGATCACCTCGTCGCCCTCGTAGATCTCGTTGATGCGCTTCTCGAGATCGTCGGGACCCTCGGCGGCCTTGTAGGCCTCGTTGACCTTGTCCCAGTCGATCTTGACGTTGGTGTTCTCGGTCGTCACCCACCGCTCGGTGCCCGAACGGTCGTTGCACGCCACCAACGCACCACCCGCGACCGACAGCGCGAGGACCGACGCCAGGAGCCTTGCCTTAATGAACATGAAGGCAAAGGTAGTGCCGATCCCGCTGTCGTCAACCTACCTACCCAGAGAATCGCTGGATGTCAGGTCTTTGCGAGCGCCTTGACCGCCGCGACGACGGCCAGGGCATGGCCCTTGCCCCTCACCTTGGGCCAGTGCTGGGCGATCTTGCCGTCCGCGCCGATCAGCACCGTCGAGCGGATGATGCCCATCGACTTCTTGCCGTACATCGACTTCTCGCCCCACGCGCCGTAAGCCGCGAGCACCTTGGTGTCCGGGTCGGTGAGCAGCGGGAACGTCAGCTCGTACTTGTCGCGGAACTTGCAGTGCGACGCGATCGAGTCCTTGCTCACCCCGAAGACGACCGCGCCAGCCTTCTTCAACGCCGGGTGCGCGTCGCGAAACTCCACGGCCTCGGCGGCGCAGCCGGCCGTCATGTCCCGCGGGTAGAAGTAGATCACCGCGATCTTGCCGGCGAGGTCCGCGAGCTTCACGGTGCCACCCTCCGACGACTCGAGCGCGAACGCGGGCGCCTTCTTGCCTACCTCGATCATGGTTCGCCCTATCACGTGCGAATGTGATACGCCACGGGCATGCGCTCGATCCTCCTCGGTGTCCTCGTCCTCGTCGGATGTACGCACGTCGATCCCGCGGAGCGCTCCGCCGAGGTCGTCGCGACCCAGGCCAAGATCGCGCCCGCGTCGGCGGTGATCCCGTCGTCGGCCGCGCTCGCCGCGCTGACACCGAAGAACAAGCTCGAGGGGCCGGGGGCCTGCGCCGGTGGCGCGGCGTGCGGGGGTGCGTGCGGCGGCAGCGCGGCCGCCATGGAGGGCGGTGGCTGCAGCGGCGGCGTCGCCGAGCTGCCGAAGTGGGCGGCGTTGCCGGCGGATGCGCAGTGGACCGAGCTCAAGGTGACCGGCATGCACTGCGGCGGCTGCGCGCGGCGGATCGAGAACCAGCTCGCGACCGTCAAGGGCGTGCTCGGCGTGAAGATCGACGTCGCGAGCGCGAAGGTGGTCGTCGCGACCGCCAAGGGCGTCGACGCCCGCGGCCTCACCAAGTCCGCGATCGACACGCTCGGCTACAGCGTCCAGTAGGGAGTGCTACGCTGCCGTGATGTCACGGTGGTTGCTCGTCGTAGGCCTGACGACCGCGTGTAGCCATGCTCCGCCGGGTCCGGCGTGGCCGAAGGCGGCTGTCGTCGAGGCCGCCAGCGATGGTGGCGAGTCGATCGCCCCGCACGCGCGCGCCGTGGCGACCGCGACCGCAGCGACCGTCGACGACGACGTCGCCGTCGACGTGAAGCCGGCCGCCGTGGCCGACAAGAAGGATGCCCCCGCGGCGGCATCACCGGCCGTGGTTGCGCCGGTCATCGACGATCCGATCTTCGACGACCTCACGATCGAAGTCGAAGACGACTAGTCGCAAACGTAAACGTCGACGTAACCGTAAACGTCGCTGCCGTTTACGTTTACGTTTACGTTTTCGTTTACGTTCTTCAGAACGGCAGGACGACGCCGCTGTAGCAGATCGTCGGCTTGGTCGCGGGGAAGAAGTAGCCGACCGCCATGCACATCTCGTTGTCCACGGCGCTGTTACCGTCCTGGACGTTGGTCGTGAGCTCGTTGTGGTAGCTGCACGTGTACGTCAGCTTGCCCGACGCGAACGTGTTGAACCCGGGGTTCCACGCCGCGGCACCCGGGTGCTCCCAGTTGGTGCTCGAGAACTTCATCGCGGCGGCGTCCTTGACCTCGGTCTTGGTCCCGCGGTGGTGCACGTGCGTCGACATCGTCCAGAACTTGGACGTCGTCGGGACCGTGCAGCTCTGAGGTGCCGTGGTGCTGTCACCCGGCGGGATGTTGAGGTCGGCGTTGTAGGTCACGTACGCGGCGGTCGGCGTGAACGCGACGCCGGCGTCGTACGCCTCGGCGTTGAGCGTGACGTGTGCCTGGATCGGCAGATCGGACGTGTTGAGGTAGTGCATCTGGAAGTGCGCGTTCTGGCCCGCAGCGATCTCCATTCCGACCGGCTTGCCGGCGCCGTCGTCGGTTGGCATCGGCAGGTCCTGCACGCTGTTCTGCGCCGAGTACGTCCACACCGGGATACTCACGCCGCCAGTACCGGCGCCGCAGGCATCGGGAGTCGGCGCGCTGCCCGGTGGATGGCTCGGGTTCTCGCCGGTCGTCGTGTACATGATCATGTGGTGGCTGCCGGGGGTCATCACCGACGACCACCGCTTGATCGCGAGCGTCTCGGTGTTCGGCGTCTTGAAGTAGTAGCAGTACGTGATCTCCTGCCCGGGGTTGATCGTGATGTCCGGGCTGATGATCTGGAAGCCGCGCGCTGGCGGGGGCGGATCGACGACGGCCCCGTCGGGCGTGGTGGCGGGCGCGTCGACGCC
>JAPLLF010000503.1 GCA_026387715.1 Pseudomonadota bacterium | reverse complement strand
GACGACGATCGAGAAGTCGACGCCCGACGCCTTGTACTGCTCCATGATCTTCGGGGCCTGGGCGTTGATCGTGCGGAGCAGCTTCTCGCGCGTCTGCGGACCGGTCGGCTCGCCGACCATCTCCTTGGCCTTGACGTACTTCGAGTAGAGCGCGTTGACGTCGGCGTCCGTCATGCCGGGTGGCGGGCGCTGGGTCGGCGCCGGGCCCACGGCGGTGTCGCGCTCGCGCGGCACGACGGTGGTCGCGCGGCCACCGACCGTCGGCGGGGCGGCCGTCACGGCCTGCTCCGACGAGCCCGGCTTGAACGGAAGCGGGCGGATCGCCTGCGACGCGGCAGGCCGACCGGGGATCGGCGGTGGCATCGCCTGCGTTCCTTGCCGCGGGATCGGCGGCGGGCCCCCGGCCACCGTCGGCACCGTCGTGGTGGGGACGCGCGGCGGCACCGTCGGTACGGTCGTGGTGGGGACGCGCGCCGGCACCGTCGGGGTCGCCTGCGTCGCCGCGCGCGCCGGCACCGTCGGAGTCGCCTGCGTCGCCGCGCGCGGCGGGGTCGGCTCGGGCCGGATCGCCTGGGTCGCCGGGCGCGCCGGCAGGACCTCCTCGTCGCGCTGCGCCTCCGCGAAGAACGCGTCGAGGTCGAAGTCGTCGTTGTCGTCGAGCAGCAGCGCGCCCGTCGCCGTGCGCTTGAACGTGTCGCGGGTCGCGATCGCCGGCGCCGGCGTCGCCACGTCGCCTTGGGCCTGGAGGACGAGCTCCGCGTCAGTGTGCTCCTCGCGCTCGAGCTCGCCGGTCGTGCCGGCCGCGCGCCGCTTCATCTGCGCCACCGCGGCCGCGCGATCCCGCAGGATCTGCTCGCGCATGAGCTTGGGCATCGACGCGAGGATCTCCTCGGGGATGGCCTCGCCGGTCAGCGCCGCCTTGCGACCGAGCCTCGACAGCGAGCGGGTGTAGGTGCCGTTCTCGATCTGCCGCGTGGTCCGGCGCCAGTACGCGTTGTACGACCCGAACTTCTGCTGGAGCATGTTGAAGCGGTACCGCGCGGCGGTGTTGCGGATGTTCAACTGCGCGAGGTCGCGGATCTTGCGCTCCACGTCGGCGTGGATGTGCGAGGGCGCCTGCTTCTGCGTCCCGAGGAAGTACTGCTCGTAGAGCGCCTTGAGGCGATCGAGGGTCTTGTCGAGCTCTTCGAGGGATTCCTCGATGAGCTCGACCTTCTGCGTTTGCTCCAGGCCCGACTTCGACGCCACGTGATCCGAGGATAGCAGTTTCTGCTATAGCGTCGTCGGCTGCGTTCGTGTCTGTCTTCTACTTCCTCCTGCTCGTCGGCGTGCTCGTGGTCATCCACGAGCTGGGCCACTTCGTCGCCGCCAAGCTGCTCGACGTCAAGGTCCTGCGCTTCTCGCTCGGCTACGGCCGCCCGATCAAGCGGATCAAGCTCGGCGAGACCGAGTACCAGGTCACGATCTTCCCGATCGGCGGCTACGTCCGCATCCTGGGCGTCGAGGGCGAGACCGACGATCCCGCCGACGCCAACCGCAGCTTCGCGAGCCGCCCGCTGTGGCAGCGGCTGGTCGTCGTGTTCGCCGGCCCCGCCGCCAATCTGATCCTGCCGATCATCATCTACTTCGTGTTCTACGCCGGCCACACGACGCTGCCGGCCGCCGTGATCGGCGACGTGCTCGACGCCGGCCCGGCCGCCCGCGCCTGGCTCGAGGCCGGCGACCGCGTCCTCGAGGTCGACGGCCGCGCCGTACGCTACTTCGAGGAGATCGAGAACGCGGTCCACGCCGCGCCCGGCAAGGAGCTGCACCTGCGGGTGTCGCGCAGCGGCAAGGTGTTCGAGCGCTACATCACGCCGCTCGAGGAGACCGTGCACAAGCGGGAGGGCGTCACGACACGGCAGGGGCGCGTCGGCATCACCCACCCACCGTTCATCCCGCTGGTCGGCGTCGTCGACGTGCAGTCGCCCGCAGCCAAGGCGGGCCTCCACACCCGCGATCTGATCATCAGCGTCGACGGGCAGCCGGTGCGCAACTGGAGCGACGTGCAGGTGCACCTCGGCAAGTTCGTGCGGCGCACCAGCATCGTGTACTTCCGCGGCACCGAGATGCCGGGCGTCCCGCAGATCCAGCTGCTGTCGCCGGGGTTCGCCGATCTCGTCCCCGAGACCCAGGTCGGCGCGACGCTCAAGCGCACGACCTACACCGGGCTCGAGCACGCCGAGATGTTCGTCGCGCACGTCGATCCGGGGTCGCCGGCCGACGGCGCCGGGCTGCAGCCGAACGACCTGGTGATCGCGCTCGACGGCAAGCCCGTCCTGCACTGGATGGATCTCGATCAGCGCCTCCAGGCGGAGCCCGACAAGACGTTCAAGATCACGTGGCGGCGCGCGGTCGGGCAGAAGACCGAGGAGATGACCGCCGAGCTCACCCAGGTGCGCCGCAAGGAGCTCGACGAGTACGACCACACGCTCACCCGCCTCGTGTTCGGCGCCGACAACGACGTCGATCGCGGCACCGGCGCGATGGTCGCGATCGACGGGCGGTTCGGCTACGCGATGAGCAAGGCGCTCGAGCGCACCGGCGAGACGATCACGATGATGATCGGCAGCTTCTTCCAGATCATCGTCGGCGACACGCCGAGCGACGCGCTCGGCGGCCCGATGATGATGTACCGGGTGGCGTCGATCTCCGGCAACCAGGGCTGGGACTCGTTCCTGCTCATGATCGCGCTGATCAGCGTGAACCTGGGGCTCATCAACCTGCTGCCGATCCCGATGCTCGACGGCGGCCACCTCCTGGTGTTCTTCGTCGAGGCCGTCCGCCGCAAGAAGCTGTCGGCGAAGCTGCACGGCCGCGTGCAGCTCGCCGGCCTCATCATCGTCGGCCTCATCACCATCCTCGCCGTCCGCAACGACGTGATCCGGTACCTCCTCAAATGATCCTCCTCGCGCTCGAGACCTCCACGAAGCTCGCCAGCCTCGCGATCGTCGACACCGGATCGTCCGACGCCAGCACCCCCCGAACGCTCGTCGCGCTCGACCACGAGACCGACCACCGCGTGAACGATCTGCTCGTGGTGATCGATCGCGCGTGCCGCGACGCCGGCATCGCGCCGACGGATCTCGGCGCGGTCGCGGTCGGCGCCGGACCCGGCTCGTTCACCGGCCTGCGCATCGGCATGGCGACGGCGAAGGGCATCGCGTTCGCGGTCGGCTGCCCGCTGTGGGCGGTGTCGTCGCTCGCCGCGCTCGCGCACGCCGGCGCCGGCGCCATCCGCGTCGCCGCGCTCGACGCGCGCAAGGGCGAGGTCTACGCCGGCGTGTACCGCGCCGATGGCGGGCTGGTCGGCGTCGAGGCCGCGGTGCATCCGTCCGAGCTCGTGCGCTGGGTGACCACCACGATCGAGGCCGCCCCCGAGCTCGGCGCCGCGACCGACGTGCGCTACGTCGGCGACGCCGCGCGCACGTTTCCGGACCACCTCGGCGCGCTCGGGTTCCAGGACGCCACGCCGAGCGGGCTCGCGGTCGCCCGCTGCGCGCTCGCCGGCGCGCGCGTCGACATCGTCGTCGACGGCAAGCCCGCGTACCTCCGGCTCGCCGAGGCCGAGGTGATGTATCCCGACGGCGTGCCCGGCGCGCTGCCGCGCCGCACGTAGAACCAACCGGTGGTTTGAAATCAGATCGGTGGCCACACGATCACGAGAATCAACAGAGCCTTCTCGAATGGCGTGAGCGTGAAGGCGTGAAGGTGTGAAGGCGTGAACGTGAACGTGAGCGTGGGCGTGGGCGTGTACGGCGACGGCGACGGCGACGACGCAGGTTGTCGTTGACCTGGGCGGGCAGCGTCGCCAAGGCAACCCCCCACGCGCCAATGGAGCACCCAGAGACTTCCCTGTGGCCATGATGTTCCGGTGACGATGTTTCGCCTTGCGCCGGGATGACGCGAAGGGCTGACGCTGTCCGCCGAGGTC
>JAPLLF010000657.1 GCA_026387715.1 Pseudomonadota bacterium | reverse complement strand
CGAACTTCTCGACGACGAGCCACCCGCAGCTCGGATCGATCTACATCGGGATGTTTTTTATCGGGGTGATCGGCGTGCTCGGCTGGCACCTGGTGTCCGGACGGAAGCAAGCAATGCGCGAGCTTGCGACGACTGCCGCATAGCGTCATCGGAGCTCCGTCAATGCGACGACGGCGCCTGCGACGATCTGCCCGATCTCATTTTCAGATCGAAGCGTATGGTTGATCTGTGGGGACGATTCGCATCGTCAGAGGTTGGTCGGCGAGCGTGACGCGCTGCGCGATGATCGCGCTGATCACGAGCGTGGCGCTGATCGGGTACGGCCTCGCCTCCCTCCGCCGGCTCGCGGTTCGCGATCGCGAGGCCCGGCGCCGCCTGCGCGAGCATCAGCGCGGGCGGTGGCTGCGCTGGGAGTTCACGCACCTCGGCGCGACCTTCATCAAGATCGGCCAGGTGATGAGCTCGCGCCACGACCTGTTCGCGCCCGGCGTCATCGCGGAGCTCCAGGTCCTCCAGGATCGCGTCCCCCCGTTCGCGTTCCACCACGTCCGCGCGCTGATCGAGCGCGAGCTCGGCGGACCGCTCGGCACCTGGTTCCGCGAGTTCTCGCCGATGCCGGTCGCGGCCGGGAGCGTCGCCCAGGTCCACCGCGCGGTCCTGCACACCGGCGAGGAGGTCGCGGTCAAGGTGCTGCGCCCGGACGTCCTCACCCAGGCGCGCCGCGACGGCCGGATCCTGATGTGGCTGTCCCACCTCTCGCACACGGTCTCGGCGCGCGCCCGCACCGCGAACGTCGTCGGCCACGTGCGCAACCTCGTCGCCGGGATCCTCGCGCAGACCGACCTGCGCCGCGAGCGTCACAGCTACGCGCGGTTTCGTCGCAACTTCGCGGACACCGCCGGGCTGCGCTTCCCGCGCGTCCATTCGCAGCTGACGACGCGCTGCGTGCTCACGATGGAGTTCATCTACGGGGTCCGCGTCGAGGACGCCCACGTCGATCACCTGCCCCAGGTCTCGCGCGTCATCCGCAACATGTTCTTCGCGATGTGCTTCGACCACGGCTTCGTCCACGCCGACCTCCATCCCGGCAACGTGCTCGTCGGCCCCACCGGCGAGGTGATCGTCCTCGACGTCGGCATGGTCAAGCGGCTGTCGCGCACGCTGCTCGCGCAGATCGTCGACTTCACGCGCTGCCTCGCCATGGGGTCGGGCCACGACCTCGTCGCGCACCTCCAGCAGTACCACCGCTACCTCGACGGCACCGACTGGGCCGCCGTCGAGGTCGACGCGACCGCGTTCATCCGCCACCTGCGGTTCCGCCCGATCGCGGAGCTCGAGCTGAGCACGATCATCAGCGAGCTGTTCACGATCGCGCGCAAGCACCGGATCCGGCCGATGCCGGAGGTGACGCTCGTGCTGCTCGGCATGGTCACCACCGAGGGCATGGCGAAGCGGCTCGACCCCACGGTCGACATGTTCGCGGAGCTCGCGCGCTTCCTCGGCTCGCGGGCCTCACGAACGCCACCCACACACGCACGGATGGCCCGCGGCTCGCGCGAGTGGAAGACGCCCCCGCTCGGCGCCGACCAGGTGTTGCTGCCGACGCCGACGCCTGCCCCCGCACCGCCGCGCGCCGCGAGCCCGGGCGTCCTGAACGACACCCCGCCCGCGGGTGCCAAGCTGCGCTCGTAGCTCAGCAGTCGCCGGGACAGCTCGCGGCGGTCTCCGGTGGATCGCACACCGCGTCACCGCACAGCGGCACGCAGGTGCAGTCGCCCGGGCACGTCCGGCAACTCTCGATGGCGGTGCACACGCCATCGCCGCAGCGCGGGGTGGTCAGGCACTGCGCGCCCGACGCGCCGATCGGACACGTCGGCGCGCACGTCGTCCAGCAGTCGGGGTCGGCGCAGCCGATCGCGGCGTCGCGATCGTTGTCGATCGTCGCGGTGCAGACCTCACCACCGAACCGCGGCGCGTAGCCGAGCTCCCAGGTCTCGGCGAGCGGGCCGATCCGGAAGCCATCGCCGACGACCACGACCGCGTGGCGCGCGGGGCTGTACGCCATCGCGTGCCCGAAGCGCTCGCTGGGTGCCGTCGGCAGATCGATCGCCGTCCAGGTCTGGCCGTCGTAGGCCCACGTGTCGGCGTACACGACCGGCACGCGGGTCCCACCGAACAGGATCGCGCGACCGTGCTCGACGTCGAAGGTGAACGACGCCTTGCTCCGGACCGGCGGCGCGAGCGCCGTCGCGATCTTCGCCCACGTGACGCCGTCGTACTCCCAGGTCTCCGCGGTGGCCCCGTTGGCCCCGAACATCACGACGCGACCGCGGGCGGCGTCGTAGGTCATGACGTGATTGTTCTGCGCGCCCGGCCTGGTCGCGGGCGTCATCAGCGCCCAGCTCGTCCCGTCGTACTCCCACGTCTCGTTGGCGCCGGTGCTGCCGCCGAACAGGACGACGCGCTGACGCCGCGCGTCGTAGGCCATCGCGTGCTGGAACCGCGCCGTGGGTTGCGTCCCCAGGATGCGCGTCCACGTGGTCCCGTCGGACTCCCAGGTATCGCCGAGCACGCCGCCCGCACCGGCGCCGCGCCCACCGAACAGCACGAAGCGCCGGCGCGCCTGATCGTAGACCATCGCGTGCTCGCGACGCGGGACCGGGAACGACGCCGACGCATCCGGCGGATCCTCGACGAGCGTCCACGTGTCCCCCGCGAGCTCCCAGGTGGCGTTGCGAACGTTGCCCTGCGCGTCGAGCCCGCCGAACGCGCGCAGCCGCCCGGTCGCGACGTCGTCGACGAGGGACAGCCCCTCGAGCCCGGGCGGTGGCACCGGAGGCGTGTGCGCCTGCCAGCTCGTCCCGGCCAGCTCCCAGGTCTCGGCGAGCAGCGGGGTCGAGGGCGAGCGGCCGCCGAACACGACGAGCCGATCGCGTGCGAGGTCGTAGGCCGCCGCGACCTGCTGACGCCCCTCGGGCTCGGTCGTGGTCGCCACCCGGGGCGTCCACGCGGTCCCGTCGTAGTCGACGACATCGGCGGCGTAGAACGACGTCGACGGCGAGGTCGCCACGATCCCACCGAACACGGTGATCCGCGCGCGCTGCGCATCGAAGAACATCGCGTGGTAGCCCCGGGCCGTCGGGGCGTCCGGTCGCTGCACCCAGCCCGCGGCGTCGAGCTCCCAGACGTCGGAGCGCACGTTGGTGGCGTCGGCCCCGCCGTAGAGCACGAGCTTGCCGTCCACCGGATCGAACGCCATCGCGGCGCCCGTCCGGGCGCTCGGCCGCGGCGTCAGCGTGCGCTCGGTCCAGGTCGAGCCGTCGAACTCCCAGGTATCGCCGAGCACGCCACCACCGTTGACCTCGCCACCGAACAGCACGACGCGCTGGCGGCGCGCGTCGTAGGCCAGCACACCCCCGCCGCGCGGTGGCGGGCGGGTCGGGGCCACGATCGGCGCCCAGGTGACGCCGTCGTACTCCCAGGTGTCGTCGAGCAACACGCCACCCACGGCGCTCCCGCCGAACAGGACGACGCGGCCGCGACGCGTATCGTAGGCGAGCATCATCCCCTGGCGCCGCGTGGGCGACACCGGCGGCTGCCGACGCGACCAGCCACGCCCATCGAACTCCCAGGTCTCCGCGAGGTCGAGGCCGCCGATCCCACCCACGCCGCCGAACACCACGACGCGCTGCCGCGCGCTGTCGTACGCCATCGCCGTCACCCGGGCCGTCGGGCTCGACGGCCCGGCGAGCTGGCGCCAGTCGAGCGGCTCGATCCGACAGCCGCCGCAGCCGTCGAGCGCCCGCGCGTTGCCGTCGTCGCACGTCTCGCCGTTGACGAAGTCGACGATGCCGTTGCCGCACGTCTCGTTCGACCGACAGTCGAAGTAGCAGCCGTCGCCGGGGGCGAGGTTGCCGTCGTCGCACACCTCGTCGCCCTCGATCACGTGGTTCCCGCAGCGGATCACCTTGCACGCCGCCGAGCAGGTCAAGCCGGGGGGATCGCACTCCTCGGTGGGATCGACGAGGCCGTTGCCGCACGTCTCGTCCGATGTGCAGGTCGCGTTGCAGCCGTCGTTGCCGATCGTGTTGCCGTTGTCGCACGCCTCGCCGGTCTCCTGGATGCCGTTGCCGCACACGACGGTCGCGCAACCGCCGCCGACGCAGAACCCGTTGCCATCGGCGGTCTGGCACGCCCCCCCCTCGATGACACCGTCGCATGCGCGCACCTGCCCCGGGGCGTAGCAGCTCGCGGTGACGCCGTCGCTCGCCGCCCGGCACGTGTAGCTCGCGGGACACCGTAGGCCGTCGGCGCACTCGACCGTGTTGGTGGAGAGACAGCCGACCAAGGTGACCAGCAACAGCACGAGTCGCATGTTCCCCTGCGTATCACGTAGGCTGCCCCCCATGAAGACACGCAAGCTCGGACGCACCGGCCCCGAGGTCGGCGCGATCGGCCTCGGCTGCATGGGCATGTCGGCGTTCTACGGCGCGCGCGACGACGACGAGTCGCGCGCGACGATCGATCGCGCGCTCGAGCTCGGCGTCACGCTGCTCGACACCGCCGACGCCTACGGCCCGCACACCAACGAGGTGCTCGTCGGCAAGGCGATCGCCGGCAAGCGCGACCGGGTCGTCCTCGCGACCAAGTTCGGCATCCAGCTCGGCCCGGACCCCGCCACGCGCCGGATCGTCGGCAGCCCCGCGTACGTGCGGGCGGCATGCGATGCGAGCCTGCAGCGGCTGGGCGTCGATCACATCGATCTGTACTACCAGCATCGCGTCGATCCGACCGTCCCGATCGAGGACACGATCGGCGCGATGGCAGACCTAGTGCACGCCGGCAAGGTTCGCTACCTCGGCATGTCCGAGGCGAGCGCGGCCACGCTGCGCCGCGCGTGCGCGATCCACCCGATCACGGCGCTGCAGACGGAGTACTCGCTGTGGACCCGCGACCCCGACGATCCGGCCGACGACATCCTCGGCGCGTGCCGCGAGCTCGGGGTCGGCTTCGTCGCGTACAGCCCGCTCGGCCGCGGCTTCCTGACCGGCCGGTACCGCTCCGTCGACGACTTCGACGCCGACGACTACCGCCGTCACTCCCCGCGGTTCCAGGGCGACAACTTCGCCAGGAACCTCGAGCTCGTCGCGCTCGTGACCGCGCTCGCGCGGGCCAAGGCGATCACGCCCGGCCAGCTCGCGCTCGCGTGGGTGCTCGCGCAGGGCGACGACATCGTCCCGATCCCTGGCACCAAGCGCCGCGCCTACCTCGAGGAGAACGTCGCCGCCGCGGACGTCACGCTGTCGCCCACCGAGCTGGCCCAGCTCGACGCGATCGTGCCGCGCGACGCCGCGGCGGGTGGGCGCTATCCCGCCGCGATGATGGCGTTCGTCAACCGCTAGGCTACGCTGCGCCGATGAAGCCGCTCACCGTCGCGCTCGTCGTCGCGCTCGCCCCCGCCTGCAGCCATCCGCCCGAGGCGACGAGCGCACGTGGGTTCGAGGTCGCGCCGAGCTGCGACGCCGCGTACTACGAGCTGCAGCTGTTCTCGCCGCCGTCAGAGGGTCGCGCCGCGACCTTCGTGACCGCCCACGCCACGGCGCACCAGCATCACGGGCAGGCCAAGGCCTCGATCACCGCGAAGCGGCCGGCCGACGCCGCCACCGAGTGGCTCGCGTGCGCACACGCCTACGACGGGATCCCCGACGGCGATCCGCAGCGCGGCCTCGCGCAGGACAGCGCTGTACTGTGCACCAAGAACGCCGCGCTCGCGTTCGGCAGCGCCGGCAAGTTCGCCAGCGACGGCAAGGCCGCCCTCGAGAAGCTCGCCGCCGACGAACCCCGCCTCGCCACGGTCGTCCACGACGCGCTCGCCAACCCGCCCTACGACTGCGCGCACCCCGCGAACTGACGATGCCGCCTCCGTTCCCGACGAGCCTGTGTCACCGCTGCGTGAACCTGCGCCTCGTCGAGAGCAAGACGTCCATCTTCCTGATGTGCCGTGACCCCGCGATCCCGAAGTACGTGCCCCAGCCGGTGCGCGCGTGCGTGCGGTTCGCGCCGTATGCCTGAGCAGGCGCGTCTGGCACGCCGCCGCCGCCGCC